>DATMRN010000135.1:0-5755 GCA_035566275.1 Solirubrobacterales bacterium
GCGGGGGACGGTAGCTCTGGAGGAGGAGGAGGAGGAGGAGGAGGAGGAGGAGGATCTAACCTGGCGGCGGGCTCCTCCTCGGTCCCCGGCAACGCCGTCAAACTCGGCCCCGCCAACCGCCTTCCCAGCGGCCAGGCGACCACCTACAGCGACCCCACCGACGGCTCGCCCGACATCCTGATCCGCGAGTCCGACGGTAGCCTGAAAGCGTTCAGCGCCGTCTGCACCCACGCCGGCTGCACCGTCGGCTACGAAGGCGGGGCCATCATCTGCCCCTGCCACGGCGGCGAATACAGCGCCGAAACCGGCGAAGTGATCGCCGGCCCCCCGCCCAACGGCCTGGCGCCGAAGAAGGTGCTGGAAGCTGGCGGGCAGATCTATGCCGTGCCGAGCTGAGACTCGAACCCGCCGAGCTCGAAGGCGACCCGGGCCCCGCCTAGCGGCGAGTCCTCGACCCAGATCCGACCGCCGTGCAGCTCGACGATCGAGCGGGCGATCGCCAGGCCCAGGCCGCTGCCGCCGGAGCCGCGGTCCCGCGCGGCCTCGCTGCGGTGGAAGCGGGCGAACACCCGCTTCCGTTCCGCCGGGTCGATCCCCGGCCCGTCGTCATCGACGCGGATCGTCAGCCGCGCGCCACGCGCCACGGCGGAGATCTCCACCCGCCCGCGGGTACCGGCGTGGCGGCGCGCGTTCGCCAGCAGGTTGCGGATCACCTGGGTCAGCCGGTCGGGATCGGCGCGCAGCGTCCCCGCCGCCAACTCACCTACCGTTACGCCACCCAGCGGCTCCTCCTCGGCGAGGCGCCGCAGGTATGGAGCGAGAGGCATCTCGCGGCGCTGGAGGGGGGCGTCCTCGTCGAGGCGGGCGAGGGTGAGCAGGTCGTCAACCAGGCGCTCGACCCTCGCCATCTCGGTCATCACCACACCCTCGACCCGGCGCACCTCCTCGACCGCGGGCCGCTCGGCGCGAGCCAGCACCTCGAGCTGGCCACGGATCGCAGTCAGCGGGGTGCGCAGCTCGTGAGAGGCGTCGGAGACGAACTGGCGCTGGCGCAAGAAGGCGTCGTCGAGGCGGTCCAGCATGTGGTCGAAGGCTTCGGCGAGGGTTCGCACCTCAACCGCCGCCGAGGTCTCGGCGCCGATGCGTGGGGTCAGGTCGCCGCCATCGACTGCGGCGGCGGTGAAGGCCATCCGTCGCAACGGGGCAGCGGTGCGAGCGGCCAGCAGGTAACCGGCGAGCAATGCGGCCGCGAGGGTCAGCCCCCCGGCGATCAGGAACGTCCTCACCACCTCGGCCTGGGCGTCCTCGATCGGTGAGAGCGGGGTCGTCTCGCCCCCCCGGCGCCGCCCCCCAGGCAGGCCGCCGGCCTCGCGGTGCTCCTCGTGCGTGATCACCGCCGACTCGTCGTTCAGCTCCTGGCGGACGGAGACGAACAGCACCGCGAAGGCGGCGAGGACGATCGCGGCGATCGAGAGCGCCAGCCTGCCGCGCAGGCCGAGGCGCAGCCAGGCGACCCTCATCCGCGCTCGGCCAGCCGGTAGCCGACCGAGCGCACGGTCTCGATCGGCGCCGGCGAGTCGGGAAGGGCGAGGCGCCGGCGCAGGTAGCCGATGTAGACCTGGACCACATTGGTGCCGGGGTCGTGGTCGTAGCCCCAGACGGAGGAGAGGATCTCGCGGTGCGTGCAGACCCGGTCGGCGTGGCGCATCAGGTAGGCGAGCAGCTCGGCCTCGCGCTCGGGGAGGCGCACCGAAAGATCGTCGCGCTCGGCTCGCCGCGCCAGCAGGTCGAGCCGCATCCCGCCCGCCTCCAGGGTCGTCGCCGCCTCGCCGTCGGCCTGGCGCAGGTGGGTCCTGACCCGGGCCGCCAGCTCCTCGAAGGAGAAGGGCTTGGTCATGTAGTCGGTGGCGCCACGATCCAGCCCCTCGACGCGCTCGGCGATCTCGCCCTTGGCGGTCAGCACGATCACCGGCAGGGCGGGCTTGGAACGGCGGATCGCGGTTAGCACCTCGATCCCGTCGCGCCGCGGCAGCATCCGGTCGAGGATCACCATGTCGATCCCGCCGCGGAGGGCCAGCCGCTCCCCCTCGACGCCGTCGGAGGCGGTGAGCACAGTGTAGCCCTCCGCCCCGAGCCCGCGCACGAGGAAGTCGGCGATAGCCGCCTCGTCCTCGACGATCAGGATCTCCATGTCGTCGATGCTAGTCGGGCATCGGAACGGCTTTTCGAACCACCCCCGAGTTTTTAACTCTGCAAAGGGAAGAAAAGCGGACGACGGGTCTCGAACCCGCGACCTCGAGCTTGGGAAGCTCGCGCTCTACCAGCTGAGCTACGTCCGCGTGCGTGCGATTCCTGATTCTCAAGCCATTTTATGCGATTTCCCGAACGCGGAGCTCGCGCTCTATTCAAGTGGTCTGGCAAACTCGATATGATATTTTCATATGAGCCGTCTGCTGTCCGTATCCCTGCCTGATGACCTCGCTGAGGAGACTGACGCTCTCGCCCAGAGCCTGGGCAAGACGCGAAGTGAGGTCGTCCGCGACGCCCTGCGCCGTCAAGTGCAGGTGGAGCGCTTCGCTGAACTGCAGCGCTACGGGCGTGAGCGCGCCGAGGCCCTCGGTGTCGGACCCGATGACAGCGAGACTCTGGTTGACGAAATGCGCTCCGGGCGCGGCTGATCCTGCGAGTCGCCTGCGACACCAACGTCCTCGTGTCGGCGTTCATCGCCGCCGGACCGCCCAGCCGGGTCCTCGAGGAGACGATCGACGCTCGCTTGGAGCTCATCCTGCCCCAACCAGTGATGGTCGAGCTGGAGCGGATCCTCACCGAGAAGCTTGGTTTCGAGCCGCAGCGCTGGCGAGGGGTCGAGGAGCTTCTCGTCGATCTTGCGGCTGAGCTGGTTCCAGCGCCTGAGGGCCCGCCCGAGGCGGTGACGGGCGACCCAGATGATGATCTGATCCTTGCCTGTGCGATTCAGGCTGAGGTAGACGTTCTCGTATCCGGCGACCACCGACACCTACTCCCCGTTGGAGAGCATCGCGGCGTTCGAGTCATCACCCCGCAGGCGCTCCTCGCAGAGCTGCGAGGAGCATAGGGCGACTCCCGCGCTCAGGTGTCGTCGAGATCGGGTGGTCCAGCAAATCTAGGGAGTGGTCGCTCCTCCTCCCGCTTCATGTTCACCTATCTGGCGCTATTCAGCCCACCAATCGCGCTGGCCATCGACGTCTTCGCGCGGAGCCTCGCCGAGATTGGGCGCGCCGATGACGAGGATCTCAAGGCCCTCCGGCCCGGCCTCGTAGCCTCGCCACGTACCGGGCGGGACGCGCACCGCGTCCCATTCCTTGAGCTCGACGATTTCGCCGTCGAGCTTCATCCGCCCGCTCCCGCGCAGGACCACGTACACCTCCTCCTGCTTCTTGTGCGTGTGGCCGTACGGAAAGCGATAGTTGGGCGGGACGCGCTGGTAGCTCAGGCCGGATTTCTCAAGCTCGAGCGCCTCGGTCGCCAAGCGGAACTCCAGGTCCGGCGCGCCGTCGAACCTGGACCCGAGGTCCTCCAGGTCCTCCTTGAGGTTCCTGAGAGTGAACGGCACGGCGCAATCCTATGGCACCCCTGGCTGGGGTCGCCGATCTGAGAGTCAAGCGCCGCGGCGCCAGGTTCCTTCCCGGCGGCGCTGCGCAGTTAGACAGTAGGTACTGCTTCCCATGCGTTGCAGGAGCCCTGGTCCCCGGGCATCGCGCTTTCCCTTTTTCGTGGAGCTTGGGAAGCTCGCGCTCTACCAGCTGAGCTACGTCCGCAGAGAGGTTGATTCTAGGGCGGCGGATGGTTGCCGGCAGGGGGCGGGATCTAATCTTCGCCACCCGTGGGCGCCCGCTCCTTCATCGCCTTCCTCGCCGTGCTGGCCGTCGTCGGGCTGCTCGGCTTCGGACTGCTGAGCAAGGGGTCGGTCGGGGTCAGCGTGGGCGAGGCGGCGCCGGCAGGCCCTCTCCCACGCCTCACCGGCAAGGGAACCGGATCGCTCGCCGACTACCGCGGCCGCTGGGTCCTGGTCAACTTCTGGGCATCGTGGTGCGTCCCCTGCCGCCAGGAGGCGCCGGCGCTGGAGGAATTCCAGCGCGAACACGGCGGGCCCCGCTTCACCGTGCTCGGGATCGACACCCGCGACCTCAGCGGCGACGGGCAGAAGTTCGCGCGCCAGTACGGGCTCACCTACCCGCAGCTGCGCGACGGCGACGGGCAGCGCGCACACGACTTCGGCACCACAGGCGTCCCCGAGAACTTCCTGGTCGACCCGCGGGGCAAGCTGCGCCTGCTGAACAGGGGCCCGGTCACCGCCGAATACCTACGGCAGAACGTGGCCCCGCTTCTGCGGGGCGGCAGCTCATGATCAACCGCCCCCCCGACGGGCCGAAAACCGACGTATACCGTCGGAAATCGGCCCGTCGGGGGGGGTGGGTTGGTGTCTTTGCTCTGGTGGCGGCGCTGGTAATCCCGGCGTTTGCCGGGGCGGCACAGCCCAGGACCTCGCTGAACGAGATCGAGGGCGAAGTGATGTGCCCGATCTGCGGCACGCTGCTGGAGCTGGCCGACTCGCCGCAGGCCCAGCGCGAGAAAGCCTTTATCTCCGGGCTGATCGCGGAAGGGAAGACGAGGGCGCAGGTCAAGGACGCGCTCGTCGCCCAGTACGGCCAGGAAGTGCTGGCGCTGCCGAGGGCCTCCGGCTTCGACCTCTCCGCCTACCTGGTGCCGGTGATCGGCTTCGCGATCGCCGCGGTGGCGCTGGCGATCGGCGTGCTGCGCTGGCGCCGGCACGAGGGGCCGCCCGGCTCGGGTCCTCCGGCGGCAAGCGGGCCGACCGGCGAGGACGCCGAGCGCCTCGACGCCGACCTGGCGCGCTACGACCTCTGAATGACCCCCGCCACCGGCACCGGGAGCCGCTTGAAGGCTTCCCCGGGGCCCAGGCAGGCGAGCGTGGCGTCGGCCTGCTCGGCGACCGCCCGCAGCGACTTCGCCCCGCGGCCGGCGGGAGGCCCGTCGACGACGAGCAGGTCGTAGGCGCTGCGCAGCTTCGCCGCGGCGTGGCGGAAGCCCTCCGAGGCGAGCAGGGTCGCGCCGTCGGGGGTCGGGGCGCCGGCCACCACGCAGACCAGCGGCGCCGTCGCGCCGCCCGACGCGGGGCCGGCGAGGACGGCCGGCTGGAGGATCTGCGGCGCGCTCGCCTCCCGGCGCAGGTACTCGTGCAGGCCCGGGGCCGCCGCCAGGCCGAGCGCCGCGGCGAGCGCCGGGCGGCCGAGGTCGCACTCCAGCAGCGCCGTCCGCCTGCCGGCGGCGGTCGCGGCGGCGGCGAGCCCGAGAGCGGCCCCCTGTTTTCCCTCCTCGCCGCCGGTGACCAGCACCGCCCGGGAGCCGTCGAGCTTGACCAGCAGGGCGCCGAGCGCCTCGAAGTCGGCGCGGCGGAGGGCTCCGGGCCGGGCTTCGCCGGGCGCCGGGGACGCCGAGATGGCCGCGAGGACGGGAGGCTTGCGGCGGCGGCGCATCACATCCGCTCTGGGGCGGAGATGCCCAGCAGGCCCAGCGCCCCGGCGATCGTGCGCTTCGCGTACAGGCAGAGGGCCACCCGCGAGCGCTCGACCCCCTCGCCCTCGGCGCCGACCACCTGGCAGTCGCGGTAGAAGGCGTGGAAGTCGGCGGCGACGGCCATCGAGTAGGCGCAGATCCGGTGGGGCGCGCGGCGGGCGGCGGACTCACGGATCTC
>DATMRN010000136.1:0-8040 GCA_035566275.1 Solirubrobacterales bacterium
TTCGCTCGGCGGCGGCGGAGGCGGCTGGGAGCTCGGTTGGGAGGGCTTAGCGGGTGAGGGTTCAGGCGCAGGCGTGGGCTTCGGTTCGGGAGCGGGTTGCGGCGCTTCGATCGCGGGCGGAGGAGCCGGGTCGGAGACCGTCTTCACCTGCGCCGGCGGCGAGTCGTGGGCGGAGGCGGGCGGCGGAGCCGAAACGCCGATCCCCGGCCCGACGATGCCGGTCGCCAGGCAGGTCGCCGTGGTGGCGGCGCCGGCTGTGCAGATCGCGGCGATCTTCTGGCCCGTCCCCGCCAGGGCGCCGGCGGTGCCGGCGTCGCCGGGCTGCAGGGCGCCGCTCGCCTTGAAGGCGGCGAAGCGCAGCTTCGCCGCCCCGGCCCCGCCGCCGTGCGCCGCGTTGGCGAGCCAGCGCGCCAGATGGTCGAGGGCGCCGATCTTGCCGCCGAGCTGGTCGGTGGCGACGCCGGCGAGCAGCGCGCCGCCGCCGAGCTCGTGCAGACTGTCGTGGAGGCTCGCCAGGAAGGAGCGGCAGGAGCCGCAGTGCTCGAAGTGGGCGTGGAGGATCCGCTCCTCGGCCTCGCTGGCCAGGCCGCTCGCCTCCTTCTCGAACAGGGACTGGCGGGCCAGCTCGCGCATCTCGGGGCAGAACTCCTCAGCTTCGATCGCGACCAGGCGCTTGCGCACCTGCTGGGTCGCCCGCAGCAACCGCTTCTTCGCCGCCGGCAGGCTGATCCCCAGCTGCTGGGCGATCTCGGGCACGCTGAGGCCGAGGCCGAAGCGCAGCACGATCGCCTCGCGGTAGTTGCCGCGCATCCGCCCAAGCGCCTCCTGCAGGCGCACCGCGTCCTCGCGGCGCTCGGCCCGCTCGGCGGGAGAGGGGTTGAAGGCCGGCGCCTCCGCCACCGCCTCCAGCGCCACGGTCGGCTTCGCCGCGCGCGAGCGCAGCAGATCGATCGCAGCGTTGCGCGCGCTGGTGAAGAAAGCGGCGCGCAGGTTCTGCGGGCTGCGGCCGATCTCGGCCTGGCGGTGGAGGCGGATCAGCACCTCGGCGACGGCGTCCTCGGCGTCGGCGCGGCTCAGCGAGCCGCCGAAGCGGCGCAGCAGGTAAGCCTCGCCGAGCGGGCGCAGCCGCTCGCACTCGCGCTCGAAGCTCTGCGCCCGCCGCCTGGCAGGCAGCTCGCGCAGGATCGCCGAGGCCGCCTCCATCAGGCCACGGCCGTCCCCGCCAGCCGGTCGGCTGCGCTACCTCGTTCGCACTGGGCAGTGCGGCTCATCTTCACCAAGACGTGGGCGGAACCGGTTTCGATACCCCGCGACAGAAATCTCCTCCAACCCACGGAAATCCTCTCCAACGCTCGGCCTGTTCCGAGCATAGCCCGGGAGAGGGGCGGTGGCAACCGCCCCTCTCCCGGGCAGGGCGACTAGGAATCCTCGGAGTCGCCGCCCCCGTTCCCGGAGCCGCGCCGTTTGCCGCCGGGCAGGAAGTCGACCCGGTCGGCGGCGATCGAGTGCTCGGAGCGCTTCTGGCCGTCGTCGGTCTCCCACTCGCGGAAGCGCAGCTGGCCGCTGACGGCTACGTTGCGCCCCTTGGCGAGGTACTCCTTGCAGGTCTCGGCCTGGCGGCCGAAGGCGGCGACGTTGATGTAGAGGGGCGATTCCTTGCGGCCGTTGCTCTCGACGAGGCGCATCGCACACACCTTGGTCTCGCCGCCGTTCCTCATCTCGGGGTCCTTGGTCAGGGTCCCGATCAGGGTTACTGAGTTCATCTCACACATCTCCTTCCGGACCCCGCGGGGCCGCTGTGGATTGACGAAGCGAACCGCTTCGACACTGCTGAACCGCTCGGTGGGAGGTCAAAGGGGCACCGCCATCTCTCGCAGCCGTTGCCAGGGCGGCACCACGCGGGCGCGCCGCGCCCGCGTGGTGCCCGCCTCGTCGAGGCGGGCGACGAAGGCCTCGCCGGCGCGCAGGCGCTGCAGCTCGGAGGGGTTGACCTCGAAGCGGTAGCCGCGGGTGCGGGTGCCCTCGTTGGTGGGGCGGCCGAAGCCGTCGGTGCGGATCGTGCTCTGCCAGGTCGGCACCGCGCCGATCAGCTGCGCCACCCACTCCGCGTCGGCCTGCTCGCCGATCCGGTGGCAGACGATCGCCGAGATCGTCGCCCCGACCCGCTCGCGGACCGCGGGCCCGGCGGCGCGCAGGTCGGCAAGCGTCTGGGTGCCGACCGCGACGCTGAAGCCGGCGGCGCGCCCGCGCGCGTAGAGGCGGTCGAGCGCCGGCGCCTCCAGCGCCCCGAACTCGTCGATCGCGACGAAGGTGCCGACCCCCTCTCCCATCAGCGCGCTGGCGGCGGCGCCGAGGTCGAGCAGCACCATCTGGGCAATCGCCCGGCCGATGTTGCCGGTGCGGTCGGTGTCGAAGCGAAAGTAGGCGACCTGGCGCCGGGCGATCGCCTCGCGCAAGTCGAAGGCCGCCGCCCCGGAGCGCTCGGGATCGAGCCAGGCGCGGGCGAACTCCGAGGAGGCGAGGTTCTGCAGGCGGGCGGCGAGGCCGGCGATCGCGCGGCGCTGGTCGGAGAGCAGCCCCTTGATCGTCGCCGTCACCTCGGCCGCCGCCTCGGCGTCCTCACAGGCGAGCGCCAGGTTTTCCAGCTCGTCGAAGTCGCAATACCTGGCGACCGAGGAAAGCGTCACCCGCCGGCCGCTGTGATCGAGGGTGCGCAGCACCAGCCGCAGGAAGGGCGAGGCGGCCTGGCGGTAGAAGCCGGCGTCGGTCGAGCCCCAGCTCTCGACCGCGATCAGGCGCTCGGAGCGCTCGTCGACCGAGCCGTAGGCGAGCGGGTCATAGGTGCTCGGCCCTTGCGGCGAGAGCAAGTGGAAGGCGGCGCCGTTGGCTGCGGCGGCGGCCTCGGCTGCCTCGCGCAGGGCGCGGTCGGTCTTGGCCTCCAAGACCACCGCGCCAAAGCCGGAGCGGGCGACGTAGTCGACCAGCAGCGCCGCCAGCGAGGTCGTCTTGCCGGCCCCGGTCGCGCCGGGGATCAGCACGTGGCTGCCGGAGCGGGGGCTGCCGCGGCCGACCATCGCCAGCTCGCCCCGGTTGGTGCGCCCGACCGGCAGGCCCTCGCTCAGCGCCCGCTCGCCCCGGTCGCCGCGCTCGGCATAGCGGCGGCGGGCGGCGTCCAAGAGGCCGCGGCGCTGGGCGGCGGCCGCCTCACGGTCACCGCCGGCGCGGCGATCCTCGAGGTGAGCGTGGATTCCCCAGCCCAACATGCCGGCCGGCGCGCCGAGGGCGATCGCGAGCGAGACCGCGGCGGCGGGGAGCCCGAGCGCGCCGAGGGCGATCATGGGCACCAGCAGCGCCAGGGGAAGGAGCGCCGCCAGCCCCCAGGTCCAGGCGAGCTGGCGATGGCGCAGGTAGGCCGCGACGGCAACACCGACCACAGCGGCGATCGCCAGGCAAACGAGCACCGTCACCGCCAAGTCGGCGGCGACATTCAGGTTGTGCAGGGCCGGCAAGTGGGGAGCCGGATTGCGGGGAAGCGATTCCTTCATCGCCGACAAGACGCGCGGCGGTGGCAAAGCGTCCCACCACAGCGACGCCGCGCACGAAAAAAGAGCCCCAGCTCTCGCCGAGGCTCTTTGATGCGACTGGCCGCCGGGCGAACTCCTACCGGCTCCCCGGGGGGAGCCGGGCCGCAAGCTCATCTCAGGGCGCCGAAGGCTCTGCGTTGATTGAGATCGGATGCAACTGTCGGAGTGCGTACCAGGCTTCCAGGCCGGGCCTGTGGCCGTTCAGAAAGCGCAGCTTGAGCAGCGCATTCGCCCGGTCGCATGGCACGGGCCCGTCTGGGTCGTGCTCGCGACCGTCCGGGTCCATGCGCGCGACGGCGATGCCCAGGGTGCCCAGGGGCACCGTCTGGGCGCGGGGTTCATAGAGCGGCCTTACGCCTCAGCGATGCCCATGTCCAACTCCTTGTCCAGGACGGCGATCACCGTTCGGGCCGTAGATCGACACAGGGATCGTCAGCCCCGAAAGCGCTCGGACCATGGTCGGCCGCACGTCCTCCCAGCGAAGGCCACCGTGGCCGCAGCCGAGCGCCGGCACCGCAAGCGAGGCGACGCCCAACTCGCGATAGTGAGACCGCAGCCAAACCAGGCCGGCGGCGATCGGCTCGAGATGAGACGGATCGCGCCAGTGGTCCTTGGTCGGGAAGTTCAGGACCGAGGGACCGGCGCCGTCCTCGGGCCGCCACAGGTAGGGACGTCCCAGGCGCACCTCGCCCCGCCGGCAGCGGCGGCGGTAGTCGGCGAACATCGCCGGGAAACGGCGCTTGAACTCGAGCGCGATCCCGGCGCCCATCACCCCGTGGCAGTTGACCGCGTTGACGAGGGTCGAGCAGCCCGAATCGAACAGATCGCCGCCGGTAACGACCTCTGGACTCGCTCCGAGGACACCTGGGACGCGGCTCATCGCTCGCTCACCTTCCACCGCGCCGAGGAGCCGTAGCCGACGATCTCCGACTCGCGCACCGCCGCGGCGCCACCGCGCTCGGCCATGTCGCGGCTCACCTGCCGGCGCTCGATGCGGCGCTCGGTGTAGCTGCCCCGCTTGCGGCCCTTGAGGCGCTCGATCTCGGCCGAGGCCTGCGCCGCGGTGCGCGGGTAGGCGAAGGACTCGCCGCGCTGCTCGGCCAGGTTGTGCAGGAAGCGAAGCTGCTTGGTGCTCGGGGACCTATCGGTGGCGTTCATCTCGGGCTCCTCTCGCTCGTTGGGCCGACTTTGCATGGCGAAGCGAATCGCCCCGGACAGGGCGGCCGCGCACCGCAGGGGAAGGGAGCGCAGCGACCTTGCGCGGGCGCCTGCCGGGGCAGAATCAGCGCAGCCGCGAAGCCGGTCCGAGGAGTGGAGAAGGACCCGGGCCTATCCACCCTGGCACTCCCGCGCATCCTCGATCGCGAGGCGCAGGTGCTCGGCCATCCGCCACGCCGCCTCCTCGCGGGTCGGGTACGGCCCGTCTTCGCCGTATTCGCAACCGGACAACTCGTAGACGTAGCCGTTGTGGTCGACGAACCAGCCGACACGCTTACCGTAGGAGAAGCGCTCGACGAGCTGCCAGTGACAGTCGCGGTCCTTGTGGATGTCGTCTTGGACGACCTCGTAGTACTCGGCGACGAGCTTCGTCAGCTCCGCCTCGCCGAGCGGCTCGGCGGCAACCTGCTCACCGATCTCATTCATCGGGCTCTCCTCTCGTTGTGACATTGGCCTTCGCATGCGCAGCGACCGCGCTCCGCAAGGCGAGCCGCGCACCGCAGGGAAAGGGAGCGCCAGCGACCTTGCGCGGGCTCGGCCTGCGGGGCAAGCTGGAGCGAAGTTGCGAAGGCAAGACGGGCGAACGGGTCGTAACGATGCACAACCGATCACCAGCGGCATCGGGCTTCGGAAATCGCCATCGACAAGTGCATAGCCATGCAGCTCATTGCCGCCTCACGAGTCGGATGTGGCCCGTCCTCGCCGTACTCGTCTCCGAACCCGTCGTAGCAGTAGCCGTCGTGCTCGACGAACCAGCCGAGGTGCTCGCCGTAGGACCAGCGCTCGACAATCGACCAGTGGCCATCGCAATCCTTGCGGACCTCACCGGCCAGCGCCGCGTAGTACTCGGCGACCCGTGCCGTCAGACTCGCCTCAGAACGCACCTCCCGCTCGACCTTGCCGGTCCTGTTCAACACCAACACAAGCGGAGCAACCTCCCTGGCGTACTCGATGGCCAGGTCTTTGCTGTTGAAGCCGGGGCCCCGCCGGTGCCCCGGCTTCACCACCTGGAACTCCCCGTCCCTCGGCTTGACGTAGATCTTCTCGAGCGCATCGTTCATTGCCTGCTCCTCTCAGTGACGCTTTGGTCTTCGCTTGCGCAGCGACCAAGGCCCCGACCCCTCGGGGCAAAATGGAGCGAAGCTGCGAAAGACCAGGCCGCTGGGAGTCATCGCTCCAGCTCCTCGATCTCGATCATCGCCGCCGTCCGGGTCCGCTCGATCGCCTGCTCGACGAAGCAACGGATCTGCGGGGGGCAGCGATAGACGACACGGGTGAGGCGGCGCTCGACCACGGCGCGGCGCCAGGCTCGCAGCAGCTCGTCGAGGCGCGCCGCGCCCTTCGTGCTGAGCTCGACCTCGATCGCCTCGCGCGGCTCGCCGCGCTCGTCGACGCGAACCAGGTCGGCGCGGTGGAAGCGACCACTGGAAAGCGCGGCCGAGAGAACCCGTTTGCCCTCGGCTCGCTCGCGGGCGAGGATCTCGCGCTCGGAGAGCAACCGCTCTCCGGAGCGCTCCATCCTCGCGGCAAGACTGGCGACAACCGCATCGTGGCCGACCGCTGCTGCGGAGAAGCGCGCGGTTCGCAGTTCGACCCGGCCGCTCGCGCGCAGCCCCGCCGCCGTGCAGGCGGCCAAAGGCCCGCTCTCCCCCACCCCCCGCAGGACCCTGATCAGGCCCGCCTCGCAGAGGCGGCTCTCGCGCACGATCGTCACCGTGCGTCCGGTGCCCGCCCAGACGGCGACAGCGCTGCGCGGCACGACGCCGAAACGGGCGATGAACTCGAGCACCTCGAGGTCGCGCTGGCTGATCCGGTCCGTTCGCTGTCCGCCGGGCATCGCCCCGACAAGACGGCTGGGGGGTTCTGCCGGGGACACCCAAAGAAAAGCCCGGCGCCGTCTGGCGCCGGGCTTTTGCCGAATCGCTTGGCGGCTCGGCTCACTCGTCGAGGGGGCTGACCGCCTCCGCGATGATCGAGTGCTTGGAGCGCGACTGCGGCTTGCCGCCTTTGCGCTTCGGCTGGGCCTCCCACTGGCTGTAGATCAGCCCGGCCTCGCCGACCTCGACCGCCGAGCCCTTCGAGAGGTTCGCCATGCACTGCTCGGCGAGGTCCTCCTCGAAGACCGCGACGTCGATGAACACCGACGGCTTGCCCGGGTCGACCTGGCGGACCCGCATGTTGCAGACCGCGCCGCGCTTGGTCTCGCGCAGCTCCGGGTCCCGCACCAGCTTGGCCTTGAACGGCTCTACGTTGATCATCTCTTTGCTCCTTCCGCCCGGTGAGGGCTGGTTTTCGCTTACGCAGCGACTAAGCCCCCAAAAGGCGACCCGCGCACCGAAGGGGAAGGGGCGAAGCCCCTTGCGCGGGGCGGCGCTGGGGGCAAAATGGAGCAAGTTGCGAAAACCCGACCGGCCGTCGGAAGGCCAAACCAGATGAGCTGCAGCCGGCCAAGCCAAGCCGGGTCCCGAAATCGCGACGCACCAAGCGCCTGCCCGCAGATCGGGCCGCGATCGAGAAGCCGGGCAAGCCGTCGGTGTCATCCAGTTGCCAGCGAGCGCCGAGCCGAGCGGTGCATGGGAGCCACTCACAACCGGGCCTGGTCGAGCTTCGAGGCCGGCGACCCAAAGCAGCCTGGCCCCAGCGGCGCAAAGGCGGCAAGCCGCCGCGCCCAGGCTCACCGACAATCGCGGCGGCCGATCGGCATCCCTCACTGCGACTCGCCCCCCCGCCGCGGCGACCCGAAGTCGACGTGCCGCGCGGTCAGCGTGTGCTCATAGAGGCGCCGGCCCGAGCGGCTGCCCGGCCACTCCTCCGATCGCAGATAGCCGCCGACGGCGACCCAATCGCCCTTCGAGAGCCGCGCCGCGACGCGCTCGGCCAGCACCCGAAAGGTGAGCACCTTGAGGTGCAGCGTGAACTCCTTGCGGCCGTCGATGACGGCAAGCCAGAACTCGCAGACGTCGCGGCCCGGCATCCCCATCAGCCTCGGCTCCGAATCGACGCGGCCTGAAAGGTTGACGCTGTTCATCTCGATCGCTCCTTCCCGAGCCCGGCGGGCCCGCTCTTCGCTTGCGAGGAGAACCGCCCCGCCAGGGGCAAAATCGAGCGAGGAAGCGAAGTGGCGGACCGCCGCGATTCCCCGATCGAGACGCCGGCGAGAAGCGCATCCCCCCAACACAGAAGACGCCGCCCGTCCGAGACGGGCGGCGTCGACAAAGGGTGGAGATCAGCGCTTCCA
>DATMRN010000137.1:0-9825 GCA_035566275.1 Solirubrobacterales bacterium
GTACGCTGGGTCTCCTGGTCGAGATCAGAGCCGAACTGCGCGAACGCCTCGAGTTCGCGGTACTGGGACAGCTCGAGCTTCAGCCGGCCCGCGACCTTGCGCATCGGCGTGATCTGAGCGTTCCCGCCGACGCGCGAGACCGAGATGCCGACGTTGATCGCCGGCCGCACACCCGAGTTGAAGAGCTGCGGCTCGAGGAAGATCTGTCCGTCGGTGATCGAGATCACGTTGGTCGGGATGTAGGCGGAGACGTCGCTCGCCTGGGTCTCGATGATCGGCAGCGCGGTCAGCGAGCCGCCGCCCAGCTCGTCGTTCAGCTTCACCGCCCGCTCGAGCAGGCGCGAGTGCAGGTAGAAGACGTCGCCCGGGTAGGCCTCGCGGCCCGGCGGGCGGCGCAGCAGGAGCGACATCTGGCGGTAGGCGTAGGCGTGCTTGGTGAGGTCGTCGTAGACGCAGAGCGCGGCTTTGCCGTTGTAGAGGAAGTGCTCGCCCATCGCGCAGCCGGCGTAGGGGGCGATGAACTTGATCGGCGCGGCCTCGTCGGCGGGCGCGGCGACGATGATCGTGTTCTCCATCGCCCCGTTTTCCTCCAGCACCTCTTTGAGCTGGACGACCGTGGACATCCGCTGGCCGATCGCGACGTAGATGCAGACCATGTCCTTGTCGCGGTTGTTGATGATCGTGTCGATCGCGATCGCCGTCTTGCCGGTCTGGCGGTCGCCGATGATCAGCTCTCGCTGGCCGCGACCGATCGGGATCATCCCGTCGATCGCCATCAGCCCGGTCTGCACCGGCTCGGTGACCGGCTGGCGCTGGACCACGCCGGGGGCTTTGAACTCGGCCGGGCGGGTCTCGGTCGTGGCGATCTCGCCGCGGTCGTCGAGCGGGCGGCCGAGCGGGTCGACGAGGCGCCCCAGCAGCTGCTCGCCGACGGGGATCCGCAGCAGGTGGCCGGTCCGCTTCACCGTGTCGCCCTCGACGACCTTGTCCCACTCGCCGAACAGCACCGCGCCGACGTTGTCGGCCTCGAGGTTCAGGGCGAGGCCGGTGACCCCGTGGGGCAGCTCGAGCATCTCCAGCGCCATGCAGCGCTCGAGGCCGTGGATGCGGGCGATGCCGTCGGCCACGGAGAGGACCGTGCCCACCTCGGAGAGGTCGGCGGAATCCGTCTCCAGCCCCTCGATCCGCTCGCGAAGAATCGATGCGATCTCGTCCGGCTTGATCTCCATTGGTTTTTCTCTGCCCCCTAGTGCGCCGCCTCGGCGACGCTCTTTCGAAGTTTCTCCAAGCGAGCGCGGATGCTCGCGTCGAGGACCATGTTGCCGACCTGCAGGACGACGCCGCCGAGGATCTCCTCGTCGACCCGGCTGGCCAGCTCGACCTCCTGGCCGGTCTGGCGCTGGATCTCCTCGCCGATCCTGCCCACCACCGCCGGGTCGAGCTCGACCGCGCTGGTCACAGTAACGTCGATCCGCCGGTTCTCCCGCTTCCACAGCTCCTCGAACCGGCGGCGGATGCGGAAGATCTCCGGCATCCGGCGCTTCTCGATCAGCAGCTCGAGGAAGTTGAGGAGCTCGGGGTCGGCGCCGCTGACGGCGCGCTTCAGCCCGTCGCGCTTCTCGGCCGAGGAGAAGTAGGGGCTGAAGAAGAAGACCCGCAGCTCGCGGTCGGCGTCGAGGGCGTCGGCGAGCTGGGCGAGATCGTCGCGGACGGCGTCGAGCTTGCCCTTCTCCCTGGCGACCTCGAAGAGCGCCTCGGCATATACGCGAGCAACCATCAGACCGCCGCCTCCTCTGCTCCCGCGAATGCCTGAAGAATCAGATATGGACAGGGATTCGCTCCCGCGTCCGGGGGCGGCGGGGGGGTGATCACGGCGAACTCCCGCTCAGGCTGCTGAAGTCGACCTCGCTGAGGGCGTCCTCGACCAGGCGGCGCTGGTCCTCGGCATCGAGGCTCTTGCGCGTCACCTTCTCGGTCGCCAGCACGGTGAGGTCGGCGACCTCCTTGCGAATCTGCTCCAGCGATCGCCGCGTCTCGGCTTCGATGTCGCGCTTCGCGGCCGCCACCAGCTCCTCGCGTCTCTCCTTGCCGGCCGCGGTCGCCTCGGCCGTCGCGGTGTCGGCCGCCTTGCGGGCGCGGGCCATGATGTCGTCGGCCTGCTCACGCGCCTCTGCCAGCCGGGCGCGGTACTCCTGGAGCAGCTCGTCGGATTCCCTGCGCTGGCGCTTGGCGGCGTCGATCGACTCGCCAATCGCCTTGGCGCGCTTGTCGAGCGCCTCCTGGATGCGCGGGAAGGCGACCTTGCTCAGCACCCACATCGTGAACAGGAAGAGGACCAGCGTCCAAATCATCAGGCCGAGGCCCGGCGAGACCAGGAAGCTGCCGCCACCCTTCCCGGCGGCGAGCGGAAGCGCTGCTATGTGGCCGAGCGATGCCATGCGCCTAAGAGAGGAAGAAGGCGATCAGGCCGAAGATGAAGGTATAGAAGGCGACGGCCTCGGTGAGGGCGAAGCCGAGCCAGCGGATGCTCTGAAGCTCGTCTTTCATCTCCGGCTGGCGGGCGACGGACTCGATCTCCTTGCCGAAGATGAAGCCGATGCCGATGCCGGCGCCGATCGAGCCGAGGCCTGCGCCGACGCCGAGGGCGATCGCTTTGCCGGCGCTTTTCACACCTTCGTCGGTGATCGCGGCAACGGGGGACAGATCCATGAAAACAGCGCTCCTTTTTTAGTGACTTGCGGCGGTCGCTCCGCCGATGTAGATCGCGGTGAGGGTCGAGAAGATAAACGCCTGAAGCGTCGCGACCAGGCCCACCTCGAAGACGAAGAAGGCGAACGCCAGCGGAAACGTCAGCGCCCCGAGGGCGGCGATGCCCAACAGCACGGCGAGCCCACCGCCCATGAAGAGCAGCAGCAGGTGGCCGGCGAGGATGTTGGCGAAGAGACGGACGGAGAGCGAGATCAGCCGCACGAAGTGCGAGATCACCTCGATCGCGAAGATCAGCGCCTTGCCGATCGGGTTCATCTCCTCCAGGCCCGGGGGCAACCAGCTCGCGAAGTAGGGGATGAAGCCCTTGGCCCGGATCCCTTCGACGTGGTAGGAGACCCAGACCACCAGGGTGAGGACGAGCGGGATCGAGATATTGGCCGTGGCCGCGTAGATCGCGAAGGCCGGGATCTGCAGGCCGAAGACCGTGATCTCGTGCTCGGTGTTGGTCGGCAGCGGCAGGAAGCCGATGATGTTCGAGAACCAGATCCAGAAGAAGAGGGCGGCGAGGAAGGGGAACCAGCGGACCGCAGTCTCACCGCTCAGGTTGCCGCCGGTGATGTTGTTCTTCACCAGGTCGTAGGCAACCTCGATCGCGGTCTGCACGCGGTTCGGCTTCTCCTGCATGCGGCGCGAGATCCAGGCCATCGTGAAGATGGTCAGGGCGCTGGCAAGGATCAGATAGAGCACCGCCTTGTTGACGCTGAGGTCGAGGCTTCCGAGATGGATCGAGATCCACGGTTCGAGCTTGAACTCGTTCTGGGGTTCGAACGATTCGTTCTTACCGGCGTTGCCGAAGATCAGCAGCATCAGGATCGCGATCGCGAGGTAGACGCCGATGCCAATCAGCACTTTGGCCCGGGTCTTCATGCGACCCCCTGGCTCTCGGGCTCGAAGAGGTGGGCCAGCCCCAGCGCCACGAAGGAGATCGTGAACAGGACCGCGACCAGAACCCCAGCCGCAAGGCCCGCCTGGCGTTCTGCCAGGCCAACGAGCAAGACCGCGGTCGCCATCAGCCAGACGCGGCCGAGGGTCGTCGCGGCGATCACTCCCATCGCCCTCTGGCGGTTTCCGGCGGCCAGCTCCCGCGAGGCGCGCCGCCCCGCCAGCATCTGGATTCCGCGCTGCGCCAGCCAGGCCGCCGCCCCGACCGCGTATCCGAGCATGGAGAAGCCACCGATCAGAAAGACTGCGAGCGCGGCAGCCAGCACCAGGAGGTCGACGTACTTGGGAGGAGACATAAAAGTCGCCCGGCTCAGCCGAGCGGGCGGACCGGCGACTATATCCGAACGGGCCACTATTTGGCGTTACAGAGCCAGTTCGTGAGCCTTGACACTACCCCTTGGGGTGCTCGAGGTCGATCGCCTCGAACTCCCCCGTCTCGGGGTTGAGGCGCCCGCGGCGCAGCTTGAGGATCTCCAGAACGTAGATCAAGTAGATGCTGGAAGCGACGGCGATCAGGCCGCAGGCGATCATCACGGCGGTCCAGCCCGCGTGGAAGTGGCCGTGGTTGTCGCTGTAGGGGACGAAGCGCAGCGCCAATGCGAGGAGGGCGAGCACCAGCGTCCACCCGTACAGATAGGCGATCGTGCGGCGCTGCGAGAAGCCGATGTTGGCCATCCGGTGGTGGAAGTGCCAGCTGTCGGCCTGGTAGATCGGCTGGCGATACTTGAGCCGCTTGGCGACGACGAACCCGGTGTCGAGGATCGGCACCGCGAGGACGACCAGCGGGAAGGCGAGGGCGATCACCGCGTTCGTCTTCAGGGCGCCCTGCACCGACGTGGTGGCGAGCAGGAAGCCGAGCAGGTTGGAGCCGGTGTCGCCCATGAAGCTGGAGGCGGGCGGGAAGCCGTGACGGAGGAAGCCGAGTGCGGCGCCGGCGGTGAGCGCCGCCAGCACGCCGGCGGCGTTGCGTGCCAGCGAGAGCGCGATCACCGCCAGGGCGACGGCGGCGATCACGCAGACACCGGCCGCCAGCCCGTCGACGCCGTCGATGAAGTTGATGATGTTGACGACGGCGACGATCCCCAGCACGGTCAGCGGGTAGGCGAGCCAGCCGAGCTGGAAGCCGCTGAGAAAGGGCAGGGTGAGGGCGGTGACCCGGACCCCCGCCAGGACGGGGATCAGCGCCGCGGCGGTCTGGCCCAGCAGCTTGGGCAGCGCCGGCAGGCCGCGCACGTCGTCGACCACGCCGACCGCGGCGATCGCCATCGCGCCGAGCAGGATCGAGCGGCTCTCGCCGTCGCTGGGCAGCCAGATCCAGCCCGCCACCTCGATCGCGACCAGGATCGCCAGCCCCGAGAGCCGCGGCATCGGGCGGTCGTGCAGCCCCCGCTCCTTGGGCTGATCGATCGCCCCCACCCGGTAGGCGAGCCGCTCCGCATAGGGGACGAGCAGCCAGGCGATCGCGGCGGCTACGAGGAAGGCAAGGACGGCGTCGGTTGTCGCGGCCATTTCGCGGTGCCCGGAGTTGATGCGGGCGGGGTCAGGCTACTCGACGGCCCCGAGGGCTCCTTCGACCAGCAGGCCGGGGTCGCGTGGGTGGCGGACGCCGGGTGGCGATTCGCGCTTGCGAAGCGGCAGCGCAGCCGGGTCGGCGAGGACCTGGAGGCGGCCCGCTGCGATCAGCGCCTCGTCCACTCCGCCCATCTTCCCGGCGAAGGTGGTGAAGACCGGCGTGCCGAGCGCCACCGCCTCGCGGTTCATCGTCCCGCCGGCGCTGACCACGAGGTCGGCGAAGGCGATCAGGCTCTGGGCGTCGATCGCCCGCTCGGGGACGATCAGGTTCGAGGTCCCCATCGCCCGCACCGCGGCCCCCTGCGACTCGGTGCGCGGGATGACGATCGCCTGGGCGCCGCTCTCGCCGGCGAGGCGATCGATCACCCGGCCGTAGAGGTCGTTGCGGGCGTGGTACTCGGAGGTCTCCGGTGGCGGGCGGACGACGACCAGCACCCTCTCGCGGTCAAGCCCCAGCTCGTCGAGCACGGCGGGGTCGGGCTCGAAATCGGCCAGGTAGTACTCCTCCTTGAGGCCGGGGTAGCGGACCAGCTTGCGCTCCTTGGCCCCGGTCCGTCTCAGCCGCTCGACCGGGATCGAGTCCGGGACCAGCACCCGCTTCGCGACTCGGAAGCTGATCTGGCGCTGCAGCCCGGCGAACTCGTAGTCCTGCATCTGCGCCGAGGGGATGCGGAAGAGGGCGGAGACGGCGGCGAGGTCGACCGAGCCGTGGGCGATCGCCAGGTCCGGCTGCCGCTTCCAGACGAGCCGCGCCAGCCGCGCCGAGCGCCCGGCGACGGCCACGCCCTTGTGGAGGGTGGAGGCGCCGCCGTGGGCGCCGACCGCTGTGTAGGGAATCCCCAGCCGCTCCAGGATCCCCAACGTCTGCCCGTACTCGCGCGCGGTGACGAAGACCTCGTCCCCGCGAGCTTCCAACCGCTCGATGATCGGCCGAAGTACGAGCGGGTGCGCGGCAGCCGTGCAATCGACCCATACCTTCATGGCGCGGAATCTTCGCGGATCGGCTCGTCGCCGAGTCAGACCGGGGTCGCGGAAAGCTGAGGGTAGAGCGGGTAGCGGTCCATCAGTGCGCTGGTCCGTTCCACCAGGGCATCCTTCTGGGCGTCGAAATCCCCAGAGAGGGCGGTGGCGATGACGGCGGCTATCTCGCGCATGTCGTCCTCGACCAGGCCGCGGGTGGTGAGGGCCGGGGTGCCGATCCGCAGGCCCGAGGGGTTCATCGGCGGGCGCTCGTCGAAGGGGATCGCGTTGCGGTTGACGGTGATCCCGACCGCCTCGAGGCGGTCCTCGGCGGTTTGGCCGTCGAGGCCGGTCGGCGTCAGGTCGACGAGGACCAGGTGGACGTCGGTGCCGCCGGTGAGGACCGGGACGCCGCCGTCCTGGAGGCCCTGGGCCAGTGCCCGCGCGTTGGCGATCGTCTGGCGTTGGCGGGCGCGGAAGGGCTCGGAAGCGGCGATCCGCAGCGCCACCGCCTTGGCGGCGATCGTGTGCATCAGCGGGCCGCCCTGCTGGCCCGGGAAGATCGCCTTGTCGACCGCCTTCGCGTGCTCCTCGCGACAGAGGATCATGCCGCTGCGCGGGCCGCAGAGGGTCTTGTGGATCGTCGTGGTGACGACGTCGGCGTGCTCGACCGGGTTGGGGTGCTCACCGGCGGCGACGAGGCCGGCGAAGTGGGCCATGTCGACCATCAGCTTGGCGCCGACCGAGTCGGCGATCGCCCGGAAGGCGGCGAAGTCGAGCCGGCGCGGGTAGGCGGACCATCCGGCGACGATCAGCTTCGGCCGGTGCTCGTGGGCGAGCCGCTCGACCTCGCCCATATCGACCCGCAGGTCCTCGCGGCTGACGTGGTAGGCGACGACCTCATACAGCTTGCCGGAGACGTTGAGCTTCATCCCGTGGGTGAGGTGGCCGCCGTGGTCCAGCGCCATTCCCATGATCGTGTCCCCGGGCTCGATCAGCGCCATGTAGGCGGCGTTGTTGGCCTGGGCCCCGGCGTGCGCCTGGACGTTGGCGTGCTCGGCGCCGAACAGGTCCTTGGCACGGTCGATCGCGAGCTGCTCGGCGACGTCGACCTCCTCGCAGCCGCCGTAATAGCGGCGGCCGGGGTAGCCCTCGGCGTACTTGTTGGTCAGCACCGAGCCGACCGCGTCGAGCACCGCCTGCGGCACGAAATTCTCCGAGGCGATCATCTCCAGCGTCCCCTGCTGGCGCCGCAGCTCCCCGTCGAGGACCGCGGCAATCGCCGGATCGACCTCAGCCAGAGGCGCAGTTTGGAAGTTCTCAGGCAACTCGCTCACGGTCCAGCGACGATACCAACGGGTAGGGATAGGCCACCGATCTCCTCAGGCGGCGCCGAGGCCGGCCAGGCGGGCGGCAAGGTCGCCTGCCGAGAGAGCGCCATCGCGGAGAATCGCCCACTCGCCACCGTCGTCGAAGCGGGTGAGGTCGACGACGGTCGAGGGCAGGCCGGTGAGTTCGCCGCCGTCGATCGCGAGGTCCGCCGCCTCGACGATATCCGCCGGCACGTCCTCGTGCCGGAACGCCGAAGGCTCGCCGCTTCGGTTGGCCGAGGTCTGCAAGATCGGGCACATGGCGCCGGCCAGCGGACCCGCGATCAGGCGAACGCCTAGCCGCTTCGGGTCCGCGCGGCAGGCGAGCGGGTAGCGGCGCCGGGGGTTGGCGACGACGAGGGTGACGGGGCCCGGCAGCAGGGCGCCGACCGCGTCGCGGGTGCGGGGGCCGAGGCCCTCGACCAGCTCGCGCATCGCGAGCGGCGAGAAATACATGACCGCCGAGGGCTTGCCGTCGTCGCGGCCCTTGATCCGGTGGATGCGTCCGATCGCCGCTGCGTCGAGCGGGTCGCAGGCGAGGCCATAGAGGCCATCCGCGGGAAAGACAACGACGCCGCCGCTGGCGACGCACCGCTCCAGCGCAGACCGCGCCACGCCCGCCCCGTCCTGCTGGATCGAGACGACCTCAGCCACGCTGCCCCCACACCACCCGCTCGATCGCGGCGAGGTCGCGGCGAGTCCGGACTTCCGCGAAGCCGGCGCCTCCCAGCAGCTCGGCAACGTCCTCGGCCTGCCCCTCCCCCACCTCCAAGGCCAGCCTCCCCCGCTGGACTCGGGGGATGAGGGCACGGATCGCATCGAGGCCGTCGGAGCCGGCGAGCAGCGCCTCGCGCGGCTCCCATTGGGTGACCTCCGGCTGCAGTGAGGACCAGTCGGCCCCAGCGACGTAGGGGAGGTTGGCGACGGTCAGCTCGAAGGTCTCGGATGCTGGGACCGAGCCCTCGAGGAAGCGGACTCGCTCTGTGAGCCCGAGCTGCTCGGCATTGGCGCGCGCCACCTGCAGCGCCGCGGCCGAGGTGTCGGTCGCGGTCACTTCGCACTCCGGCATCTCGTCGGCGATCGCCAGGGCGATAGCGCCCGACCCGGTGCCGACATCGAGGACCGAGGCGGGACGCAGCTCCTCTGCCAGCTCGACCAGCAGCTCGGTCTCCGGACGGGGGATCAGCACCCGGCGGTCGACCGCCAGCTCGATCCTGCGGAAGCCTTTTCGGCCGAGGATGTAGGCGACCGGCTCCCGCCGCAGCCGTCGCCGCACCGATTCGCCAAACAGCCGCGCGGCGGCGGGAGGGACCGCCGCGTCCGGATCGGCCGTGAGTCGCGCCCGGTTCCATCCGATGGCCTCGGCGAGGAGCAGTTCGGCATCGAGCCGCGGGCTCTCGACTCCCGCCGCCGTCAGAGCGTCGACCGAGGCGCCGAGCGCATCGCGAACGCTGCCCGCGGTGGTCGTCCCGGCCACGCGAGTCAGGCAGCCGACGCTGCCGCCTCGAGCCTTTGCCGCTTCTCCTCCGCAGCAAGCGCGTCGGTGAACTCGGCCAGGTCCCCGCCGAGGACCCCGTCGAGGTTGTGCGAGGTGTGCTTGATTCGGTGGTCGGTGACCCGGCCCTGGGGGAAGTTGTAGGTGCGGACCTTCTCGCTGCGCTCGCCCGTCCCCACCTGCGCCTTGCGCTCGGAGGCGATCTTCGCCTGCTGCTCGGCCAGCTCGCGCTCGTACAGGCGCGCCCGCAGGACCCGCATCGCCCGGTCCTTGTTCTGGAGCTGGGACTTCTCGTCCTGCATCGAGACGACGATCCCGGTCGGCCTGTGGGTGATCCGCACCGCCGAGTCGGTCGTGTTCACCGACTGCCCGCCGGGGCCGGAGGATCGGTACACGTCTATCTGCAGATCGTTCTGGTCGATCTCCACCTCGACCTCCTCGGCCTCCGGCAGCACCGCGACCGTCGCGGTCGAGGTGTGGATCCGCCCCTGCGACTCCGTCTCCGGCACCCGCTGCACCCGGTGGGTGCCGCCCTCGTACTTGAAGACCGAGTAGGCCCCGTCCCCCTTCACCGCGAAGGTGACCTCCTTGAACCCCCCGACCTCCGCCGCCGACTGCGACAGCACCTCGGTCGAGAACCCCCGCTCCTCCGCGTACCGGGTCAGCATCTTGAACAGATCGCCGCCGAACAGCGCCGCCTCGTCCCCCCCGGTCCCG
>DATMRN010000138.1:0-5108 GCA_035566275.1 Solirubrobacterales bacterium
CCGGTCGTCGAGGGGCACAGGGCCGGGGCCGACGTGGTCAAGGCGCGGCTGCGCGACGCGGTCGAGCTTGGCATCGAGGAGCTGACCGTCTTCTCCTTCTCGACCGAGAACTGGTCGCGGCCGGCGAAGGAGGTCGAGGGCCTGATGCGGATGTTCGGCGAGCGGATCGCCGCCGAGACGCCGGAGCTGGACTCCGAGGGTGTGCGGATGCGCTTCATCGGCCGACGCGAGGGGGTTGACCCGGGGCTGGTGGAGCGGATGGAGTGGGCGGAGGAGACGACCGGGGGCAACGAGCGCATCATCCTTTTTGTCGCCTTCAACTACGGCGGCAGGGCGGAGATCGTCGACGCGGCGCGAAGCTTCGAGGAGGGCTCCGAGGAGGAGTTCCGCCGCCACCTCTACGCGCCCGAGATGCACGACCCCGACCTCCTGATACGAACCAGCGGCGAGCAGCGCGTCTCCAACTACCTGCTCTGGCAGTGCGCCTACTCGGAGCTGGTCTTTCGCGACGAGCTCTGGCCGGACTTCACGCGGGAGGCGCTGGAGGCATCCCTGAGCGAGTACGAGGCGCGGCAGCGCCGCTTCGGGACGAGGGCCTGAGTGGACGCGCCTCGCGAGGGAGAGAAGGAGCGCCGCAGCCGGCGCCGGTTCAGCTTCAGCGATGCCGAAGACCTCTTCGGCGGGATCGACGACGACCCGGTCGTGGAGGGGCGGCCGAAGCCGTCCCCCCGCCCGCCCCGGCGCCGCCGCGGGCTGCGCGGCGAGACCGCCAAACGGATCCTCGTCGCGATCCCCTGGATCGTCTTCGCGATCGCGATCACGGTGGCCGGCGGACTGGTCTTCGCGATCGCGATGATCGCGATCGGGGTGCTCGCCCTGCGCGAGTACTTCGCGATGACCGAGGGGCTGGCGCCGATCAAGATCGCCGCCTACATCGCGATCGCGGCACTGATCCTCGCCGCCCACTTCGGCACCGCCTTCAACGTGCTGCTGGTCCTTGCCGCAGCCTTCCTGGTGCTCTTCGCCTTCGGCGCCGACCGCAAGCACCGCGACGGGATCGTGGTCTCAATGGGGATCACCCTGCTCGGGGTCGTCTGGATCGGCATCCCGCTGGTCCACGCGGTCCTGCTCCGCGACCTGCCCAACCACGGCGCCGGGTTGCTGGTCGACGTCCTGGTCGGCACCTTCGTCGCCGACACCGCCGCCTACGCGACCGGCCGCATGTTCGGCAGCCACAGGATCGCCCCCAGCCTCTCGCCCAACAAGACGCTGGAGGGGCTGATCGGCGGCTTCCTGATCGGCACCATGGGCCTCTGGTTCGCCGGCCTCTACCAGGACTGGCTCTCCGGGGTGGACGCGCTGATCATCGGCGCCGCCGTGGCGGCGGTCGCCCCCGTCGGCGACCTCTTCGAGTCGATGTTGAAGCGCGACCTCGGCAAAAAGGACACCGGCGCCCTCTTCGGCCCCCACGGCGGCATCCTCGACCGCCTCGACGCCCTCTTCTTCACCGTAGTGGTCGGCTACTACCTGGCCGTCCAGCTGGTGTATTGACCCACCTACACTGAGTCGATGAAGAAGCTCGTAATCCTCGGGTCGACAGGCTCGATCGGGACTCAGGCGCTGGAGGTGGTTGCGGCGTCCACGGGTCTCCGGGTGGTCGGCCTGGCGGCGGGCTCCGCCTGGGAGCAGACGATCGAGCAGGCGGGCCGGCACGGCGTGCCGGCGATCGCGCTGGCCGACGAGCCTGCCGCGGAGCGGGCGCGCAAGGCCTGGAGCGGGCAGGTGCTCGCCGGCGAGGAGGGAGTGCGGGAGCTGGTCGTCTCCTCCGGCGCCGACCTCGTCCTCAACGGGATCGTCGGCGCCGCCGGGCTCGCCTCGACCGTGGTCGCGCTCACCGAGGGGATCGACGTGGCGCTCGCCAACAAGGAGAGCCTGGTCGTCGGCGGCGAGCTGGTGATGGCGCTCGCCGAGGCCACCGGCGCCCGCCTGCTGCCGGTCGACTCCGAGCACTCCGCCCTGCACCAGCTGATCGGCGCCGAGGCGCCGGGGACGATAGAGCGGCTCGTCCTCACCGCCTCGGGCGGGCCCTTCCGCGGCCGCGACGACCTCTCCGGCGTGACCGTCGAGGACGCGCTCGCCCACCCGACCTGGGAGATGGGGGGGAGGATCACGATCGACTCGGCGACCCTGATGAACAAGGGCTTCGAGGCGATCGAGGCGCACCACCTGTTCGGCGTGCCGTATGAGCGGATCGAGGTGGTCGTCCACCCCCAGTCCCTGGTCCACTCGCTGATCCACCTCAACGACGGCGCCTCGCTGGCCCATCTCGGCTACCCGGACATGCGGGTGCCGATCTCCTACGCGCTGCACTTCCCCGAGCGCGCAGACGTCGACGTGCCGCGGCTCGACCTCGCCGCAGCCGGCGAGCTGACCTTCGAGCAGCCGGACGCCGAGACCTTCGCCTGCCTGCGGCTGGCCCGCGAAGCCGGCGAAGCGGGGGGGACGGCGCCCTGCGTGCTCAACGCCGCCGACGAGGTCGCCGTCGCCGCCTTCCTCAATGAGCGCATCCCGTTCACCGGGATCGCCGAAGTGATCGAGCGTGTCCTGGGTGAGATGCCCGCCCGCCCGATCACCCACTTCGAGGACCTCTTCGCCATCGACGCCGAGGCCCGCCGCCGCTCCGAAGACCAGGTCAGGGGGTTGGCGCCGGCATGAGCTGGGTCCTGGTCTTCCTCGGCTTCTCGCTGTTGATCATCCTCCACGAGGCGGGACACTTCTTCGCCGCCAAGGCGACCGGGATGCGGGTCGAGCGCTTCTTTCTCTTTTTCGGGCCGAAGCTGGTCTCGGTGAAGAGGGGGGAGACCGAGTACGGGATCGCCGCGATCCCTGCGGGGGGCTACGTGAAGATCAGCGGCATGCACCCCGAAGACAAGCTTCCGCCGGGGGAAGAGCACCGCGGCTATTACGAACAGCCGGTGTGGAAGCGGATCGTCGTGATTGGGGCGGGCCCCGCCGTGAACATCGCGCTGGCAGTAGCGATCCTTTTCGTGCTGGCGCTCACCTCCAGCGTCAAACCCACCCAGACGGTCGGTGACATCGTTCCAGGATCCCCGGCCGCCACCGCGCTGAAGCCGGGCGATCGGATCCTTGCCATCGACGGCAAGAGCTATCCGCACGCGAGCGCCGAAGCTCGTCTCAACCACTTCGTCGACGACGTCTCCGCGCACAAATGCGCAGGCAGGCCAGCCAACGGCTGCAGGGCCACCACCCCGGTCAAGCTGCTGGTAAGCCGCAATGGCAAGGCGAGGACGGTCTCCGTGCGCCCGGAATACGAAAGCGCCCTCGGCCATACGCGGATCGGCTTCAGCTACGGCACCAGGCCTGCCCAGGTCGGGGTTCTCGACGCCGCCGATCGCGCCGGCAGTTTCGCCTGGTTGGTCACCCACAAGACGCTGACCGTATTCGCCAACATCTTCAACGAAAAGGCGCGGAAGCAGGTTTCGGGAGTCGTCGGCGTCAGCGACGTGGCCCACCAGACGATCGGCTTGGGCGCGGTCGAGGCTCTGACGCTGCTCGCTGTAGTCAGCCTCTCGCTCGGGCTGATCAACCTCTTCCCGTTCCTCCCTCTCGACGGAGGCCACATCTTCTGGAGCCTCGTCGAGAAAGTCCGCGGCAGACCCGTCTCCTATCGGGTCATGGAGCGAGCCGGGGCGCTCGGGTTCGTGCTGGTGATCATGCTTTTCTTCATCGGCCTCTCCAACGACATCGGCCGCCTCACCGGCGAAGGCTTCAACGTCCGTTAGCGTCGTGAGTCATTCATCGACTTCCCGCCGGTGATGGTGGTCAGCCCGGTGCCTCTCAGCCACCGGCCTCCTTGCCGTTCGGATGCAGGGCGTGCCAGGAACCACCGAATGACGTGATGCCGTTGCCCTTGGCGTCGCCTGGCTTCCTATCGCCGGCATAGGTGTAGAGCGGGCGACCGCCGTAGGTCACCTGAGTTGTGCCGTCGGTGCGCTTGGCCGTGCCCAGCTTTGACGCCTCGACGCCACCCGTGGTCTGGGGCGTGCCGCTTGTCTTCAGCGGCGGCCAGACGCTCGCGCAGGCGCCGTAACAGGCTGACTTGGCGCCTTCGTCCCTGTGGAAGTCGTAGAGGGTCAGGCCATGCGAGTCGACGATGATCGTGCCGAGCTTCGGGTTGCCGGCGACCGAGACGGTCGCTCCGGCGGCACTGGAGCTCTTTCTGGCGCCGGTCGCCGGTCCCTTGCTCCCGGTGCTCGAGGACGCGGGTCCGGTACCAGGAGATGATCCCGCGCCTCGAGACGGTGCGCGCGCCGCCGCGGTGGCCTTCTGCTGGAAGCCTTGAACCTGGGCCTTCAGCTTGGCGACTTCGGCGCTTGCCCTGCCCGCCAGCGACCGCGCGGTGGCGAGGCGACCGTTGAGCTGAGTTGCTTGGGACGCCTCACTGCGCAGCGCGTCGATCTGACCCTGGAGCCTTTGGACGTCGCCGGTGCGGGCGCTTTGCTGGGAGGCGTCGATCGCCAGGTAGAGGGCTACTCCCGCGGCGCCGACCGCGATGGTGACCAGCAGCAGTCCAACGCGGCTGCGCAACCGAAGGGCCCGGTCGACCTCGCCGAGCCAAACGCGCAATCCGGCGAGGTGAGTCGCTGCGTCGGGTTGGGGGTGTGAGGTCAGATTAGGCGTGGATCAAGCTCCACTAGCGCTTCTTGTCGACACCGTGGCCGCGTGCCAGGTCCCGACGTCCTTTAGTCCTTCGCCTTTGACCTGGCCGGGCTTCTTGTCCGGGATAAAGCTGTAAAGCGGGCGACCGCGAAAGGTGACCTGCAAGCCGCCTTCGGGCCGCTTGATTGTGCCCAGCTTCACGGGCCCCGTAGGCGTGGCCCCCTTGGGAACAATGAGTGGGTGCCAGATGGAGAGGCAGCCGCTGGCCTTCGTGCAGATGAACTTGCCGTTCTTCTCGGCGCTGAGGCTGTACAGAGTATGGCCGTCGGCGGCGGTGAGAATCGTCCGCCCCTTGTACCGCGCCTCCTTCACCCTGACCTTCTTGCCGGAATGGCCCGGCCCATTCTTTTCAGGCGCTGGTTCGGGGC
>DATMRN010000139.1:0-5080 GCA_035566275.1 Solirubrobacterales bacterium
GGAGCCGTAGCCGCCGAAGGCGAAGAAGCGGTTGAGGTGGGCTCGGTCGAGCTTGATGTGGGCGGCGGCCTCGATGTTGCCGGTGACCAGGCCAAGCATCATGCCCTTCTCGATCAGCCTCGGCAGCAGGTCTTCGACGCCCGGCATCACCCGGTAGCCGTCCGACTCGGCGACGGCGTCGGCGAGGTGGTTGAGGTAGCCGGCGATCGCCTGGGAGCGCTCGGCGGGGGTTCCGTCGCGGCCGATCACCTCGCGGAAGACGATCTCGGCGATCTCGGGGTCGGTCATCCCGGCCTCGGTGTGCTCGCCGATGTCGGCCTCGACCCCGTGCAGCTCCTCGAAGGCCCGCTGCCAGGCGACAGCGCCGGCGCCGCCGGTGACCAGCAGGGTCCCGTCGATGTCGAAGAGGACCGCCGCGATCACCGGCAGCGAAGCGTATAGCGAAGTCCGAGCGTCAGCCACCCGCGGCGATGACCTTGAAGCTGACGGTCCTCCGGCAAGTCTTGACGGCATGACAGTGGGCTCTGCGGGCGGTCAACGCCGCACCGTGGCCGAAGCGATGGTGCTGGTCGCGCCAGCGGGGGGCGACCTGTGGGTCCACTGCCTGGGCCTGACCCGCGGTGCCGAGGTCGGCGAGAGACGCGGCGAGCGGGCCGGCGTCGCTGCCGACTCGAAGCGTGGCGGCCTTCGCCCCGGCGCTGTCTGGGGCGAAGCGGACCCGGACCAGGCATTCCTCACCGGCCCCGAGCGTAACCCCGGTGCAGGTGTCGCCGGAGAGCGCGAACTGGTCGAGGTCGGCGCCGACGATGGCAACCCCACCTACGTCCAGCGGCGCGCTGCCGTCATTGCGAACCGCGAACGGGTGGCCAGCGCTCTTGGTCCCACTGGCCTGCGGCCCGAAGTCATAGCTGGAGGGCGCGAGGGTCACGTCGGGGGCGACGCCTTCGCCCGTCAGCGTGATCTGGGTGGGGCCTTCCCCTTCGCCGAAGAAGGACAGCTTCGCGGTCTTGGAGCCGGCGCTCAACGGCGCGAAGCGGACGTGGGCGGTGCAGCTCGCGGAGGGCTGGAGCGGCGTGCCGCTGCAGTTCTCGTCGAGCAGGCGGAAGCTGCCGGCGTCGCCACCGGAGATCACGCCGATGAAGAAGCCGGCGGGAAGGTCGCCCGAGTTCGTCAGCGTGATCGTGCGGGTGGCGCCGGTCCCGCCGACCGTCGCCGAGCCGAAGTCGGCGGGGTTCGGAGAGCTTTCGACGATCGCCCGCCCGCCGACTCCGCTCAGGTCCGCGGTGAAGTATTCGCTGTTCGCGCTCACCCGGACCTGGGCCGCGTAGGCGATCGTGTCACGAGGGCCGAAGTCGACCTGCAGCGAGCAGGTTTCGCCGGGGTTGAGCCAGCGGCCGTAGCAATCGCTGTTGCCGATCCAGAAAGCGTAGGAATCGGGCCCGATGATTTCCAGGGTGTTCACCTGCACGGCCGTTTCGCCGGTGTTGGACAGCTGGAACGTCGTTTCAGCCCGGGAGTTGACCCACTGGACGCCGAAGTCGTGGTTGCCGGGCGCGAACGCGAGCTGGGGCGGGGACGGCGGCGGCGGGCTGCCCCCTTCGGGCGCCGCCAGGCTCGAGGCCGGGAAGGCGGTGGTGGCGAGGGCGAGAGAGAGGGCGAGGACGGTGGTGGCGATCGCCCTCCGCAGGGCGACGATTTTGGGCATGCCGCCTCATCGGCAGCCGCGACGCGCGCTTGAAGTTGGGCAAAATCGTTCACGCGGGCGCTGTCGCCGCCACCGCTTCTATCAGTGCTCGCCCTCGAGCATGTCCCGCTGGCTGAGCGCGTAGAGCAGGCCCAGCGACGGCAGGACGACGACCGCGGCGACGCCGAACACGACCAGCACCGCGTCGAGGGTCGCTCCCGGCGCCGCCGCGGCGCCGATCTTGAGGCTGGTCGGCAGCAGGTAGGGAAACTGGGCTACTCCCCAGCCCCAGATCACCGCGACGACGGCGCCTGCGGCCAGCGGGCGCAGCGGCTGCCGCGCTCCGCGCAGGAGGGCGACCAGCAGGCCGACCCCGCAGAGGGCGGAGAGGACGACCAGCGGCAGGCCCTGGTCGACGAGGCGGTCGAAGATGTAGCGGGCTTCGGCGTGGAGCTCGACCAGGCCGGCGGCGGCCGCGGCTCCGGCGACCAGCGCCGCCCCCAGGGCGCGGCGGACGAAGTAGCGCTCGAGGTCCTCCTCACCGGCGCGGCGGGCGTCGCCGACCAGGAAGACGGCGGAGAGGTAGGCGCCGGTGGCGACGAACATCGCCCCGGTCAGCAGCGGCAGCGGCTGCAGCCAGCTGGAGAAGGGGGCGCCGTCGCCGTTCGCGGGGACGTTGCCGGATGCGATCGCACCGGCGACCGCGCCCATGAAGAACGGAGTCAGCACAGAGGAGAGGGCGAAGGTGGCGCCTGCCGCGCGCCGCGCCGAGAGGCCCTCGAGCGACTTGCGGAAGGCGAAGCCCGAGCCGCGAAGGACGATCCCGACCGCGGCCAGCGCCAGCGGCACGTAGAGGGTGGTCATCACGGCGCTGAAGGCGGGCGGGAACGCGGTCCAGAGGACGACGAGGATGAAGATCAGCCAGACGTGGTTCGCCTCCCAGACAGGAGTGAGAGAACGCTGGATCAGCGCCCGCGGCCGCTCGCCCTTCTTGGCGCCGCCGGCGACGAGGTCCCAGAAGCCGCCGCCGAAGTCGGCGCCGCCGAACAGCGCGTAGAAGGTAGCCCCGACCCAGAGGATCCCCGCGGCGACATCGGCCTCGCTCATCCCCACCACCCGCCGATGGGCCTGAAACATCCATATATCGGGTGTTTTAGGCCCGTCGGCCTCATGGTGTGGCCTCCGCCGGCGGCGCGTATGGCGTCCCGCCCTCGGGTTCGGCGCCGCCCTCGCGCCAGCGCCTCGACATCGCCCGCAGGACGAGGACCGCGACCGTCCCGATCGCCGCGTAGAGCAGCAGCACCGCGCCGAAGCTGAACCAGATGCCGTGCGCCGGCGTCACCGCTTCGGCGGTGCGCATGTAGCCCTGGACGATCCAGGGCTGGCGGCCGACCTCGGTGACGATCCAGCCGCACCAGAGCGAGAGCACCGCCGCCGCGCCGGAGACCGCGACCGCACGCAGGAACCAGACCGTCTTGGGGATGTCGCGCCGCCGCCACCAGACGAAGGCGAGCCAGGCGCCGAGGGCGATGAAGGCGGTGCAGATCCCGATCATCGCGTCGAAGGCGAGGTGCAGCAGGGTGTCGGCGGGCGGCCTGTTTTGGGGCGGGATCGAGCTCAGCCCGGTGACCTTGGTGTTGGGGCTGAAGCCGACCAGGAAGGAGTCGAGGTCGGGGATCGGGATCGCCGCCTTGACCCCGCTGGAGGTGCAGATGCCGCCGATGTACTCGGTCTGGTGAGTGCCGGTCCTCTGGATGCACTCCATCCCGGCGAACTTGGCGGGCTGGTTTTCGGCGACGGCGCGGGCGGCGGTGTCGCCGACGAGGAACTGGAGCGGCGCGGCGACGAGGCCGATCGTCAGCGGGATCAGCAGGCCGAGCCGGTGCAGGCGGTCGCGCCGCCCTTTCAGCATCCCGGTGGCGTAGATCGAGGCGACCAGGAAGCCGACGACGATGTAGGCGGCGAGGATCATGTGCGGCACCTCGTACCCGGTCGCCGGGTTGAGCAGGATCTTGACCGGGTCGGTGCTCACCACCTTTCCGGCGGCGTCGAGGGTGAAGCCCTGCGGCTGGTTCATCCACGAGTTGGCGGCGACCACGGAGAAGGCACCCCCGATCCCGGTAATCACCATCGGCACTCCCGACCAGAAGTGCGCCCAGCCGCTGAGCCGCTTCCACCCGTATATGTAGACGGCGAGGAAGATCGCCTCGGTGAAGAAGAAGATCCCCTCGATCGCGAAGGCGATCCCGAAGGCGGCGCCGAAGCGGTCCATGAAGCGCGGCCAGAGCAGCCCGAACTCGAAGGTCAGCACGGTGCCGGTGACGGCGCCGACCGCGAAGGTGACCGCCATCGCCTTCGACCAGCGCCGCGCCAGCTCCATCGCCTCGCCGTCGCCGCGCTTCAGCCCCAGGTAGTTGGCGACCAGGATCGTCGCCGGCAGGGCGACGCCGAGGCAGGAGAGGACGATGTGGAAGCCGAGGGTGAAGGCCATCTGCTCGCGCGCGGCGAGCAGGTTCGACGCCGACGCCGCCAGCGGGAGCGGGTCGAGCGGGGGCATCGCTACCCCTCGCGCCTCGCCTGGCGGTAGCGGCGGATCAGCGCGTTGGTGGAGCTGTCGTGGCGCAGCTTCGGCTCGCGCGCCGCCTGCAGCTCCGGGACGATCGCCACCGCCAGCGCCTTGCCCAGCTCGACCCCCCACTGGTCGAAGGAGTCGATCCCCCAGATCGTCCCCTGGGTGAAGACGCTGTGCTCGTAGAGGGCGACCAGCGAGCCCAGCGTCTCGGGGTCGAGCCGCTCGGCGAGGATCGTGTTGGTCGGCCGGTTGCCGTCGAAGACGCGGTGCGGGACCAGCTCCTCGGGCGTCCCCTCCTCGCGCACCTGCTCCGGCGTCTTGCCGAAGGCGAGCGCCTCGGTCTGGGCGAAGACGTTGGCCATCAGCAGGTCGTGGTGGTCGCCGAGCGGGTTGTTGGAGTGCATGAAGCCGATGAAGTCGCAGGGGATCGGCTCCGTCCCCTGGTGGATCAGCTGGTAGAAGGAGTGCTGGCCGTTGGTCCCCGGCTCGCCCCAGTAGACAGCGCCGGTCTGGTAGTCGACCCGGGCGCCGTCGAGGCTGACGTGCTTGCCGTTGGACTCCATCGTCAGCTGCTGGAGGTACGCCGGGAATCGCTTGAGGTACTGCTCGTACGGCAGGACGGCGACGGTCTGGGCGCCGAAGAAATCGTTATACCACAGGGCCAGCAGGCCCATGAGCACCGGCAGGTTGTTCGCGAACGGGGCGGTGCGGAAGTGCTCGTCCATCTCGTGGAAGCCGGCGAGCATCTCACGGAAATGCTCGGGGCCGACGGCGATCATGGTCGAGAGGCCGATGGCCGAGTCCATGGAGTAACGGCCGCCGAC
>DATMRN010000140.1:0-5937 GCA_035566275.1 Solirubrobacterales bacterium
CTCGACGCTCCGGCTCGCCGCGCCTTCAAGCTGGCCGAGCACCTGTCGGACATGCTCCGCTTCCGCCGCCGCGCCGACGCCGACGTCGTCCACTATCAGTGGCTCACCGTCCCGGCGCTCGACCCGTTTCTCCTGCCGTCCCGCCGCCCGCGCGTGGTCACCGCCCACTACATCCTGCCGCCGCGTCCGAGCCGCCGCCAGGTCGCGTCCGCCCGCCGCCTCTTCGGCCGCATGGACGCGGTCGTCGTCCACTCCGAGCACGGCGCCGCCCGCCTGCGCGATGAGGTCGGGCTCGACCCGAACCGCGTCCGGGTCATCCCCCACGGCGCCTTCGACTACCTGGCCCGGCTGCCGAAGGAAAAGCCTCTCCCGCCCGAGCTGGAGGGCGCCGAGGGCCCGGTGATCCTCTTCTTCGGCCTGCTGCGCCCCTACAAGGGACTCGACACGCTGCTCGACGCCTTCCACCGCCTCGACGGCCCCGAGCTGTGGATCGTCGGTAACCCCCGCATGGACGTCGAGCCGCTGCGCCGGCTCGCCGCCAAGGCGCCGGGCCGCGTCCGCTTCCTCACCCGCTTCGTCGAGGACGCCGAGATCCCGGCCATCTTCCGCCGCGCCGACGTCGTCGTCCTCCCCTACCGCGACGCCGAGCACTCCGGCGTCCTCTACACCGGCCTCGCCTTCGGCAAGCCGATGGTGCTGAGCGCGGTCGGCGGCTTCCCCGAGGCAGCGGAGCAAGGCGCCGCCCGCCTCGTCCCGCCCGAGGACCCGGCCACCTTGGCTGCTGTGCTGATCGAGCTGATCGACGACGAGGGAGCTCGCTTAGAGCTGGCCGCCGCCGCGGTCCGCGCCGCGGCCGGTCCCTACTCCTGGGACGAGGCCGCCAGCCGGACCCTCCGTCTATATCGCGAGCTGCGCGAAGGGAGGGGGTAGGGGTGTCCCTCCCGGCCGCGGCGTCCTGTTTTTCGCACAGCTCACTCGGCGAGAACCGCAACGCGCCAGGCGAAAAACCCAGCGACCGGGAGGGACACCCCTACCCCCTCCCCCCGAAGGCGCGCCGATGATCGCCGCCGTCTTTTGGATCTGCGCCGGGCTGATCGTCTACACGTATGCCGGCTACCCGCTTGTGCTGCGGGCGCTGCTCAGGCTGCGCAGGCATCCGACCCTGGAACCGCGCACCCTGAGCGAGCCGCCGCGGGTCTCCCTGATCGTCGCCGCCTACGACGAGGAGGAGGTGATCGCCGCCAAGATCGCCAACGCCCTCGCCCTCGACTATCCGCACGACCGCCTCGAGCTGATCGTCGCCTCCGATGGGTCCTCCGACGCAACGGTCGAGCGGGCCCGAGCGGCCGGCGCCGACCTCGTCCTCGACCTCCCCCGCGGCGGCAAGATCGCCGCCCAGAACGCCGCCGCCGAGCGCGCCTGCGGCGAGATCCTTGCCTTCTCCGACGCCAACAGCGAGTGGCGCGCCGACGCCCTCCGTCACCTGATCGAGCCCTTCGCCGACCCGGCGATCGGCTACGCCTGCGGCCAGGTCCGCTTCACCGGCGAGGGCGGCGGCAACCTCGAGGGCGCCTATTGGCGTTACGAGATGAAAGTGCGGGAGATGGAGTCGGCGCTGGCCGGGGTCACCGCCGGCAACGGCGCGATCTACGCGGTGCGCGCCGGCGCCTACGTCCCGCTCGCGCCCTCCGGCAGCCACGACCTCTCCTTCCCCTTCGAGCTGGCCAAGCGCAGCCTGCGCTCGCTCTACGTGCCCTGGGCCCGCGCCGAGGAGAAGATGGTCCCGACCCTGGAGGGCGAGTTCGCCCGCAAGCGGCGGATGATGGTCGGCCTCTGGGACATCGTGGTCGGGGAGGGCATGCTCGTTCCCCGCGGCTACTCGCCGCTCTACGCCTTCGAGCTCGCCTCCCACCGGCTGCTGCGCTACCTGACCCCGCTCCTGCACCTGATCGCGCTGGCGGCGAACGTCGCCCTGCTCGGCGAGGGCTGGGTGTACACGGCGACGCTGGCGATCCAGGCGGCCGTCGTCGCCGCCGCGATCCTCGGCCGCTGGTTGCCGCTCGCCCCGCTCCGCGTCGCCCGCTACTACGTGATGACGACTGCCTCGATCGCCGCCGGCCTCTGGGACCGCGCCCGCCACGGTCCTCCGGGGATCTGGGAGAAGGCAGAAGGAACGCGATGAGTCGCGCCCTCGATCTGGCGATCGCGCTGATCGCGCTGATCCTCCTCTCGCCTCTTCTCCTGATCGCGCTGATCGCGATCCGGCTCGGCAGCCGCGGCCCCGTTCTCTACCGCCAGCGTCGCGTCGGCAAGGACGGCCACCAGTTCGAGATGCTGAAGCTGCGCACGATGGTCCAGGGATCCGACCCGGTCGGGGTCGGCACTGTGGTCACCCGTGACGACCCCCGCGTCACCCGCGCCGGCCGCTTCCTGCGCCGCACCTCCCTCGACGAGGTTCCCAACCTGGTCAACGTCCTCCGCGGCGAGATGGCGATCGTCGGCCCGCGGCCGACCATCCCCGCCCAGGTCAAGGACTACACCCCCCGCCAGAGCCGCCGCCACGAGGTCCTGCCCGGGATCACCGGCTGGGCCCAGGTCCAGGGCCGCGCTGGCATCCCCTGGGAGGAGCGGATCGAGCTCGACGTCTACTACGTAGACCACCGCAGCGCCGCCTTCGACCTCCGCATCCTCGCCAAAACCGCCCGCCTCCTAGTCACCGGCCAAGGCCTCGCCCCGAACTGACCGCCGATGGGCCGATTCCCGACGATATGCGTCGGGAATCGGCCCATCGGCGGGTGCGGGCTAAGGTTCGCGTCCGTGACTGATCGGCCCGAGGTCAGCCTGCGACGGTTTGAGCCCGGCGACGCCGCCGCTGTTCATCGCTGGTTCAACAACCCCGAGGCGACGAAGACGTTGATGGAGAGTCGTGAGAGCTTTTCCATGGAGCAGGCGGAGGCCTGGGCGCTGCGGGCGATGGACGACTCGGGGGAGGACCGCAAGTTCGCGATCGTCGTCGAGGGCTATGACGAGCCGGTCGGCTTCACCGCCCTCTACGGGCTCTTTCGCCAGACCGCTCCCGAGTTGGGGGCGCTGATCGGCGACGACGTGCGCGGCAAGGGAGTCGGCCGCCGCGCCGAGGCGCTGACAATCGCCAGGGCCTTCGACGAGTTCGGCGCCCACCGCGTCTACGGTCGTATCCCTGCCCGCAACGAGGTTGCGAAGCGGACCGTCGCCAGCCTCGGCTGGCAGCACGAGGGGACGATGCGCGCCCACCTGCGCCGCGACGGCGAGCCCGCCGACGACTGCGAGGTATGGGGAGTGCTCCCGGACGAGTTCCGAGCAGCGGCCGCCGACCTCCTCGGGTGAGCCTCTCAACCGCCATCGCCGAGCTGATCGCCGACCGCGGCGAGGCCGCGACCAGCGAGGAGTTCTTCCGCTCCCGTCCCTTCCTAGACGCCGAGGGCGTCACCCACACCCTCCGCATCGAGACCGAGGACGCGGAGCTGCTGGCGCCGCTGATCGTGAGGCCGATCGGCGAGGGCCCGGAGATCGACGCGATCTCCCCCTACGGCTACCCGGGCCTCGCGCCGCCTCCCGACTCCTCCATCGACCCGGCCTCCATCGACTTCGCCCCGACTGGCCTCGTCAGCCTCTTCATCCGCCACATCGTCGGCGACCCTCCACTCGCCGGCAGCAGCCAGCGCAATGTGGTCCAGATCGCCGACCAGACGTCGCCGCCCAAGAGCCGAATGAGCGACCGCCAGCAGATCCGCAAGAACCTGCGCCGAGGCTACGAGCTGCGAATTGTCCCCGGCCCCGAGACGAGCCCAGCCGAGCGCGCCGGCTTCCTCGCCGCCTACGAGCAGACGATGCGCCGCACCAACGCCGCCGAGCGCTACTTCTTCGGCGCCGCCTACTTCGACCGAATCCTCACCTCCAACCAAACCTGGCTGGCCCTAGCTGTCGCCCCAAGCGGCGAGATAGCAGCAGCCTCGATAGCCGCCCGAAGCGACGGCACCCTCCACTACTACCTAAGCGGCAGCGCCGACGCCCACCTAAGCGACTCCCCAATGAAGAACGTAGTCGCAACTCTCGTCGAACACGCCTCGAAGCTAGGCCTCCCGCTGAACCTGGGCGGCGGAATCCAACCCGGCGACCCCCTGGAGGAGTTCAAGCGAGGCTTCGCCAACCGCGAGCAGCCCTGGCACACCTCCGAGATCGTCTGCGACTCGGCCACCTACGAACAACTGGCCCGTGTCCACGAGTCCAGCGGCGATTTCTTCCCGGCATACCGCGCATAAGACGCTTCTCCCGTGGGTGGCGGCGGGGTGGGGGGTTTTCCGCCGGGCGGAGGCTGCGGAGGCAAGGCCCCGAATCGTCCGGCGCAACGTCCCTTCGCCCGGAGCAGCGCGCAGCCCAAGGAAGGCCCCCCACCCCGCCGACAGGCCCCGCGGGCCGAGCGCCATTGCTATTCAGGGTTTGCGGGTGTCGGCCCCGTAAACGGGAAGGCGCTGGTCGGCTCGCGCCCCGACACACTCCAGGTCGCCTTCCCAAAGTCCCGGACCGCGTCCATCGTGATCGCGCCCTTGTACTTGGGGCAACCCAACAGGTTCCGCCAGGTAGTGGCCGCCACCTGGTAGGGCATCTTGCTGTTGGGGAAGAGCAGCGTCGCCCCGTACATCGAGTCGTAGAGGCCCTTGAGCGCCAGCTGGTCGGTTTCGGGAAGGCTCGGCGAGTACTGGACCTCCAATCGCCCGTGCTCAAGCGAGTGGACGAAGTCGATCTCTTCCGGCATTCCGCTGTAGGCTCCGTCCGCCTGCTGGTAGGGCGGTTCGACGTGGTTGCCGGAGGTGGGGGGGTTGGTCTTGTAGTGAGGGGGCGGGGAGCCGGGCGGGATGTGGACGTGCCCCTCTTCCGGCAGGTGCAGCCGCAGCGTGCAGCCGGCCTGCTTGGCCGCCTGTTGCAGGTTGGCGACCTTGACCGGCGGCGGCTTGGGCCCCGTCCGGTCGTCGGGCTGGACGCCGTTGGTCGAGCCGCTGGCCTGGTTGATGTGGGAGGCGCCGCCTCCGCTGCCGCCGCCGGAGGCCACGAGCACCACGATCCCGGCGACCACCACCAGGCCCACCGCCGCGGCGACCCCGTAGCCGAGCATCAGCCGGCTCCGCTGGCCGCGCGCCTGCTCCTTTTCGCGCTCCAGCCTGGCCTGGCGAAGGCGCTCTCTCTCTTCTTCCCTGCGATTCGCCATCGAAGGCCGGTCAGTCTAGTCGGGCGTCTTCGCCTGGGCGCCCCCACCGGGCGCCGCCGAGCGCTTCCACGGCCGCGCCGCCCGCAGCGCGCCGAGCACGGCCCGCGTCGCCGGCGCCCGGTTCAGCGCGTAGAAGTGGATCCCCGGCGCCCCGGCGATCAGCAGCTCGGCGCACTGCTGCGCCGCGTAGGCGACGCCCAGCTCGAACTCCCGCTCGGCGTCCCCGCCGGCGGCCCGGAAGGCCGCCTCCAGCGACGCGGGGATGGTCGCGTCGCACAGCTCGCAGATCCGCTTCGCCTGCGCGAAGCCGGCGACCGGGATCACCCCGGCGACGATCGGCACCTCGATCCCCTTGCGCCGCGCCGCCGCGACGAAGTCGAAGTAGACCTGGTTGTCGAAGAAGAGCTGGGTGATCAGGAAGCTCGCCCCGGCCTCCACCTTCGTCTTCAGGTAGGAGAGGTCAGTGTCGAGGTCGGGCGCCTCGGGGTGCACCTCCGGGAAGCAGGCGCCGCCGATCGCGAAGTCCCAGCCCTCGGAGATGAAGGCGGCCAGCTCCGCGGCGCTGCCCAGGCCGCCCTCGGGCTGCTCGAAGTCCTCGCGCCCCCGCGGCGGGTCGCCCCGCAGCGCGAAGACGTTCTCGATCCCCGCCGCCTCGATCCGGTCCAGGGTGCCCGCCAGCCCCTCGGCGCTCT
>DATMRN010000141.1:0-13281 GCA_035566275.1 Solirubrobacterales bacterium
AGGAGAGGCCGCGGTCGGCCGCCTTGGAGCCGACCGAGAGCGCCTGCAGGACCGCGCCGGTGCCGTCGGAGGTGCTGGGCGAGCCGGGTGTGTCGCCCCAGCCACCGTCGTCGTTCTGCACCTTGCGCAGCCATTCCAGCGACTGGTCGAGGCCGCCGGTCGCGCCCGCGGCGCGCAGGGCGATGATGCTGAAGGCGGTCGTCCCGGGCCAGCCTTCGAAAGAGCCGTTTTCGCGGCGGCGCTTGGCGAGTTCGGCGACCAGGTCGCGCCCGGCGAAGGAGCGAGGGTTCACGCCCGCGCCCTCCAGGGCGAGGATCGTGCGGGCGAGGTCGCCGGTGCTGCCGATCTCCCGCTGGCTGCCGCGCAGGAAGTCGACCGGGGTGTGACCGCTGTGGGAGACGTCGAGCGGGTTGTCTCCCGCGGCCTCTATCCCAAGCATGGCCCAGCCGGTCATCGCCGCGCTGGAGCGCTCGCCGGGCGAGGCGCCGAAGCCGCCGTCGGCGTTCTGGACCGACTCCAGCCAGCCGGCGGCCCGGCTCACGTCGGAGGCTTCGGCACGGGCCGGCGTCAACGCCCCCAGCGCCAGCGCGACCAGAGCCAGCGCGGCCACGCCACCGCCACGCAGCCTCGGGGTGAGCCCACCGGTCGTGGCGGGCCGCTCCTCCCTGCCCCACTCGAAGCGCTCGCGGAAGCGGACCAGCATCCGCACCATCGCCGGCCCGGCGAGGAGGGCGAAGGCGACGTTGCCGATCGCGTGGGCGGCATCGAAGGGGACGGCGCGCGCCTCCAGCACGCCGAAGTGCCGTAGCGAGAGGTCCCCCCCGTAGGTCGCCATCAGGGAGAAGTTGAGCAGAGCGCCGTAGGCGACGCCGGCGAGCCCGCAGACCGTGGCGAGGGTTAGCCGGCCGACGTTGCGCCCGCCCAATGCCAACGCCGCCCCGAGCACTCCACACATCCCCCAGGCTGCCATCTGCCACGGGGTCCACGGCCCCTGGCCGAACCAGAAGTTGGAGACCAGCGCGGTGAGGGCGCCGACCGCGAAGCCCGGGGCCGGTCCGAGCGCGTAGCCGGCGAAGATGACGATGTCGGTGGTCGGCTTGACGTTGGGAAAGGCGGCGAAGGCGATCCGGCCGGCGATCGCCAGGGCCGCAAGGGCGGCGACCAGCGCGACGACCTGCGAGGGCGGCCGCGAGCGCTCATACCAGGCGAAGCCGCCGAGCAGGACGGCGCCGAGGATGAGGAAGCTGGTCATCTCCCAGCTCATAGGTCTTCCACCTCAGCGTTCAGCACCGCCGCGCCCTGCTCGGGCGTGATCACTCTGGGTAAATCGAGGACGCGAGCAACCTCCGTGGCGAAGTACCAACCCCCCGACAGAATCTCCTTAACGGGGCCGTCGGCAATCACGCAACCGCGCCCCAACAGCACGACCCGCTCCGCAAAGGCGGCAGCGAACTCGACGTCATGGGTGGCCACCAGGACGCCTGCGCCATGTTCCGAAATCCCCCCGATCAGCTCCACCAGCTCGTCACGACGGGAGCGATCCATTCCACGTGTCGGCTCGTCCAGAGCCACTAGCCCCGACAGCTTCTCACCCTCCATCCGTCCCGCCAGCGCGATCGCCAACGCCAGCCTCTGCCGCTCGCCCCCGGACAAGTCCCGTGGATCGGAGTCGACGGCATGCTCCAGACCTACGATCCGAAGCGCCTCCATCCCAGCCTCACCGGGCAGTTCATCGCCAACCCGCTCCCGAACCAAGTAGTCGCTGGGGTTCTGTGTCAGCAAGACCATCCCGTCCGCCGTCTCCACCCTGCCCCGCACCGAGTCGACTAAACCAGCCGCCGTTCGCAGCAGCGTGCTCTTGCCCGCGCCGTTGCGGCCCATCAGGGCTATGCGTTCGCCGCGAGCCATCGTGAGGTCGAGACCCCGTAGGACATCGTGTGGCTCGTCTCCTCGCGACAACTCGACCCAAAGTCCTCGCACATCGAGCGCAGGTCGATCGGACGGGGGGTCGGACCCCCTCGGAACGTCTTGCACTTTTCCGGCAATCCGCCCACGGCCAGCCGACCACTCTCCACCGGAACAAGTTAAGTGGAGAGGGGGTCCGACCCCCCGTCCCCGACACCCCTTCGAATCGAGAATCTGGCGCGCTTCGCGGACGCCGACCGGAAGGGGGTCAATGCCGGCTAGAGAGAAGAGGCGCGCGGCTGGAGTGGTTAGAGCCGGATCGGCATCGTGGGACCAGGCTTGGAAGTCTCGTGGGGGGCCGTCGAAGGCGATGGCGCCCGCGTCCATGGCGACGACGCGATCGGCGGCGGCGAGACAGCGCTCCAGGCGGTGCTCCGCGAGAAGGATGGCTACTCCCCACTCCTCGTTGAGACGGCGGAGGAGCCAGATCAGCTCGTCGCCGGCTACCGGGTCGAGTTGGGAGGTGGGCTCGTCGAGGAGGACCAGGCGGGGGCGAGTGACTAGGGCGGCGGCGAGGGCTACTCGCTGCAGCTCTCCGCCGGAGAGGGTGTCGACTGTGCGGTCGAGGAGGTGGGGAATGGCGAGCGCGAGGGCCACCTCCTCAACCGCGCGGGCGCGCGAGGCCGGGGAGTCGCCGCGCATCTCCAGTGGGAGCTCGATCTCGGCGGCGACGGTCGTCGAGACGATCTGGGTCTCGGGGTCCTGGGCCACGTAGCCGACTGCGGATGCCAGCTCGCCTGGGCCGGAGGCGATGGCGTCGAGGCCGGCGACGTTGACCTGGCCGGTGATCTCTCCCCCATGGAAGTGCGGGACGAGGCCGCAGGCCCCGCGGAGGAGGGTCGACTTGCCGGAGGCCGAGCGGCCGGCGAGGACGGCAAATTCGCCGGGGTGGAGGTGGAGGGATATGTCGCGGAGTGCCTCGTGCGGAGCGTTGGGATAGCTGTAGGTGAGGCCGTCGATGGTGAGGGCCGGGACAGCCCGAGTTGGGGTCGCGAGGTCAGGCATGCGACGTCTCCGGACGAGGGGTCTGGGCGTGGCCGATGGTCGGTGGCGCCGCGGGTCGGGGCTGGACGGCGCGGCGCGGCTTGCGGCGCAGTGGGGCCAGACCGCTGAGGAGGACCAGGGCAGAGAGCGCGAGGGTGAGCGGGCCGATGCCGAGCTCGATCGTCGGGTAGGCGTTGAAGCCGTCGGCGCCCAGCAGCCTGGCTGCGATCGCGGCGGTGAGGACGGTGGCGCCGGTTGCGTAGAAGCGGGCATCGTGGCGGGAGCGCTCCTTGCGGCGCTTCGCCTTCGGCGCGTCGAGCGCATAGCCGCGCAGCTCCAGCGTCGCCGCCACGTCGACGGCGCGATCGAGGGAGCCGGCCAGGAGGCGGCGGGCGATGGAGCCGCGACCCACTGGGGCGGCGCCCGGTCCCCGCAGGCGGGCGGCATCTCGGAGGCGGGCGGCGTCTGCCGCGGCCACAGGGACGAGGCGGGAGACAAGGGTTGCGGTCAGCGCGGAGCGGCCGGCTATCGGGCGCAGGGCGCGCAGCACCCGGTCGGGGTCGACGCAGGCCGAGTAGACGGCAAAGGCGACCATCGCGGCGGCGGCGCGGAGGCCGAGCGTCAGGCCGGAGACGATCGCTTCGGCGGTGACGTCGACCTGGCCCAGCAGCGGCCACTCGCCGAGCCGGGCGAGGACCGTCTCGCCGCGGTGTTCCACCAGCGCGTTGACGGCGGCGATCAGCAGCCCCAGCGTCACCCCCATCCGCAGCGCGGCGCGAACGGCGTCGCGGGCGCCCGCGAGCAGGCCGGCGAGCGCCGCCGCGGCGCCGGCCGCCAGGAGGACGAGCGGGCTGGAGTAGACGAAGGCGACCGTCACCAGCGAGCCGAGGTAGGCGACCGCCGCTCCCGGCGACGCCGCCTGGAGCGGGCCCGGCCTCGGCGTGTAGGCGAAAGACGATCTCATCGCATGGGGAGCGGCGTCTCCTTCCCACCCTCGGTTGCAACCGCGTAATGGTCGCGCAGGTCGGCGGTGTCGAGCAAGCCGGCGGCGGCGCGAACGCCGGACAGCGTGGCGCCGGTGACGACCCAGGTCGGCGGCGCTTCGTAGCGCCGCGTCGCCGCGACCAGGCCGGCGCCGGTCCCGAACGCTCGCGCCGGCTTGCCGTCTTCGCCAAGTCCCTGAAGTTCGAAGTGGCCCCCACGCCGCACGAAGTCGGCGAAGACGCCGCTCGCCTGCGGCCCTTCCTCGATCTGCGCCGCCACGGGGTCCTCTCGCACCCGCGCCCACGGGCCGACCAGCACCCGGATCGCGCCGCTCGGCGAACCCGCCGCGACCGACGCGCCCGCGCCTTCAAGCTCACTCCGCACCTCCCCGCAGGCCCCTCCCCCGCCCATGCACGCGACCGCCACCGGATGCCGCTTCCCGTCGTAGCCGCCGGTGAACGGCTGCGGCCAGGAGCCGACCACGGCCGGCACGCGCATCGCCGCCGACCAGTCTCGGTAGTCCCACCAGATCGCCTCGCCGCCGTGCAGCGCATAGTCGGCCGCGCCGACCGTCGACTCGACCCCGTTCACGTAGAAGAACCAGTCATAGGAGGCGCCGCCCCGTCCTTCTCCTTCCACGCCGCCGATCGACTGCACGAAGCCGCCGCCGTAACTGGTGGAGATGTCGGCGCTGCGTTCGAGCGCCCGCATCACCGTGTCGGATTCGGTCACGCCGCCGACCGCCCTGTCGAGGACCCGGTCGGAGCCGTAGTCCCGGGTGACGGTGAGCTGGACGTCGCCGATTCCCGACCCTGGGCCGAGGCCGCAGCCGACGACCGCGAGGGCGCCGAGAAACAGCGCGATCGCAGCCGCCGGGCCGCGGCGCCCGGTCACTTACCCGAGCTGCCCGGGCACCTGCCCCCCACGCACACCGCCTCGCGGCTGGACGGGATGTCCTTGCCGTGGCGGGCGATCAGCAGGGCCGGCTTGCTCAGCGTGACCGTGGCGCGGCCGGCGCCGTCGGTCGGGCCGCCGGCGCCGCTGACCGTGACCCCCGCGGCCGGCTTGCGCTTCCCCTTTTCGTCGTAGGAGAAGACGCTGACCTGGAACGGCTTCCCCGCCTTCGCCGTGGCCGGCGCGCTCAGCGCCAGCTCGTTCGGGTAGGGGAACGAGGGCGCCAGATACCAGAGCACTTCGTCGCCCGGGTGCAGCTTCACCTTGCTGCCGCCCACCGGCGGGCTCTTATGGTTCACCTTCAGGTACCACGAGCCTTCGCCCTTCGCCACGTTGCCCCCGACCCCGCACAGCGCCAGGCCGAAGCTGAAGTGGTCGGAGACGAGCAGCGGCTTCAGCGCCGCGTCGGACTTCGCCGCCTGGCCGAGCAGGCCGAGCGCCGTCGCCCCCTGGATAGTCACCGGCTTGCCGCTGCCGCCGGTTCCCTGTCCGAAGCAGGTCGCCTTGGGACTGGTGGGGATCGACGTGGTGCCGGTGCTCAGCGTTTCTTCGGCAAGGACCTTGCCGCCGGTGCTGAGGACCCGCAGGTCGGCGGGCACTCCGCCTCCCTTGGCGCCCGCGAACGCGGAAGCCGACAGAGCAAATGCAACGGCCAGCGCGCACGCGGCGGCCAACCGGAATGAGATGAGTCTGGGCATTGAAGCCACCCTTTCCTCGAGGGTTGTCATGGCTGGCCGGGGACAGGTCTCCTGGCTTCCGGGGTGGTCGGCCGCACCTTCCCGGGGGCTCTGTGTCGCCCCCAGTGGCTGACGCAACGTGCGCCCGCGGCTTCCTTGACCCGGTCACAGTGGCGGGACCGCGCCGGTCTTTCACCGGACTTCCCTTGACCACCGACCGTATGTACGCGACGAGTGTATCCCCCGGCGCCGGCGGGGGGTCGAGGCACGCCGATCCGCACCCCAACACGGGCTGATGGCTGGACTTTCGTCCACCGGTTCGCTTGCTTGAAGTAGTCTGCCGCCGCGTCTCGTCCGATTCACGAAATGACATGGGGGTAAACGATGGGCAGGGCTCTGCGCCGGCCTTCGCCGGCACTGTTCGTCTCGCTGGTCGCGCTGTTCGCGGCGCTCGGCGGCACCGTCTACGCGGCGGCGAAGACCGACGGCAGGTCGATCAAGGTGAAGTCGCTGCCGGGCAACCGGCTGAAGCTGGGCTCGGTCCCGGGCAACCGCCTCAAACCGGGCGCGATCGGGGCCGGCCAGCTGGCGCCGAACTCGATCGGCGCCCAGCAGATCGACGAGGCGACCCTCGGGCAGGTGCCGAGCGCCGTGCACGCCGACAACGCCGACACCGCCCTCGAAGCCCAGACCGCCCTCGCCGCGGTCAACGCGATCAACGCGAACACGGTCAACGGGCACAGCGCGGGATGCCTGCCCGATACGCAGCTCTTCGCCGGTGCCTGCTGGCAGAGCAAAGCAAACGGCGCCGCCACCGCCCCCAACGCGGCGCTCACCTGTGCCTTGGACGGAGGGGCGCTGCCGGAGGCGCTACAGCTGGCCGCATTTGCTCAACAGCCGGGGGTGAAACTCGACGGTGGGGATGAGTGGTCGAGCGAGATCTCAAGCTACACAGCGCCAAATGCCTATAGCGTCGCAACAGTATCGGCGAGCGCAATCGTCGGTTCAGCTCTGGTCAACGGAGGCATGAGCGAAACCAGGAAATACCGCTGCGTATTCCAGCTCGTCACCTGACGTCTCGCTCAGCGCCCCACCACCGGGCGCACCTCAAGCTTGCGCGGCGCCCGCGCCGGCAGCGGCCACCTCGCCGTGCCGGATCAGGTCGGCGGCGCGCTCGGCGATCGCGATCGTCGGCGCGTTGGTGTTGCCGCGCGGCGCCGCCGGCATCACCGAGGCGTCGATGACGCGCAGCCCATCGAGCCCGATCACGCGCAGGTCGGCGTCGACCACGGAGCCGATCGCGCAGGTGCCGACCGGATGGTAGATCGGGAAGGTGGTCCGCGCGATGTGCGAGCGCAGGGCATCGTCGGAGTCGCCCTCGGGCATGGTGAACGGCTCGGCGCAGTAGGGCCGAAGGGCCGGCTGGGCGCAGATCTCCCCCATCAGCCGCATCGCGTCCACCATGCGGGGCAGGTCGGCCTCGGCGTCGTAGAAGCCGTTGCGGACGATCGGCTTCGCCGTCGGGTCGTTTGAGGCAAGGCGGACGGAGCCGCGGCTCTCAGGCGTGAGCAGGCAGGGGGAGACCCAGACCCCGTGACCCTCCGGGTCGCCCATGCCCTCCTCGACGATGTGGATCGGCGCGACGTGGAACTGGACGTCCGGCGCCGCCGCGCCCGGCTCGACCCGCGCGAAGCCGCCCGCCTCGGCGAGGTTGGAGGCGAACGGCCCGGTCTGCGAGGCCGTGAACTCCTCCAGCGCGGCCGGCTCGCGCGCCAGCAGCAGGCTCTCCGGCTCGGGCGTCGTCCAGACGCCATAGGCGGCGGCGTGGTCGCTGAGGTTCTCGCCCACCGCCGGCTGGTCGAGCAGCACCTCGACCTCGCGCAGCATCAGGTGCTCGGCCGGGCCGACGCCGGAGAGCATCAGCAGCTGCGGCGAGTTGTAGGCGCCGCCGCTGAGGATCACCTCGCGCTCGGCGTGAAGCTCCTGGGTCTGGCCGAGCCGAGTCGCCTCGACGCCGACCGCGCGAGTGCCCTCGAACAGCACCCGGTTGACGTGCATGTACGGCATCACGGTCAGGTTCGGCCGCTCCATGGCTGGGTGCAGGTAGGCGGCGGCGCTGGCCCGCATCCCGCCCCGCTGCGTCACCTGGTACATGCCGACTCCGTCCTGCTCGGCGCCGTTGAAGTCCTCGTTGCGGGCCAGGCCCGCCTCGACGCCGGCCTCGACGAAGGCACGGGAGATCGCGTTGCCCGAGCGCTGGTCGGAGACCGGCAGCGGCCCACCCACCCCGTGCCACTCGGAGGCGCCGCGCTCGTTGTCCTCGGCCTTCAGGAAGTAGGGGAAGAGGTCGTCCCAACCCCAGCCGGGAGCGCCCCACTCGTCGTAGTCGGCGCGGTTGCCGCGGATGTAGACCATCGCGTTGATCGACGAGGAGCCGCCGAGCACCTTGCCGCGGGGCAGCGAGATGCGCCGGCCGTTGCAGTTCGGCTCCGGCGCCGAGTTGTAGTCCCAGTCGACCTCGGTGCGAGCGAGCTGCAGGTAGCCGAGCGGGACGTGGATGTTCTCGTTGACGTCCGGAGGCCCGGCCTCGAGCAGCAGGACACCCACGTCTGGATCCTCAGAGAGCCGCGCCGCGAGAACACACCCGGCAGAGCCCGCTCCGACGATCACGTAGTCATACATCGGCCGCTCCTTCCATTCGCTTGCCGGCACCCGATCCGGCTGCGCCGAGTCTACGCAGGATGACCGCCCCGAGAACGTAAAGTCATAGCCATAGCCGTGGTCATGGACAATGCCCCGCGTGCTCGCCTCGATACCCAGTCCCGGGGCCGGCGGCTTTCACCTCGGTCCGCTCGAAGTCCACGTCTATGGGCTGATGTACGTGGTTGCCCTGGTGCTGGCGGTCCTGATCACGGTGCGCAGATGGGAGGCGCTGGGCGGCTCGCGTGAGCTGGTCTATGACGTCGCCCTGTGGGGCTTTCCGGCGGGGCTGATCGGGGGACGGCTCTACTTCCTCGCGACGAGCTGGAACGAAGTCCCCCATCACTGGTGGGGCCTGCTGGCCGTATGGGACGGCGGCTTGGGGATCTGGGGCGGCATCGCCCTCGGCTCGGCGGTCGGGCTGTGGCGCCTGCGCCGCCACGGGGTCTCGCCCGGCCCGTTCCTGGACGCGGCCGCCCCGGCCCTCCTGGTCGGGCAGGCGGTGGGGCGGATCGGCAACTACTTCAACCAGGAGCTGTTCGGAGGGCCCACGAGCCTGCCCTGGGCGCTGCAGATCTCACCGGCCCACCGCCCCGCCGGATACGAGGCCTTCGCCACCTTCCACCCCACCTTCCTCTATGAGCTGATCTGGAACCTCAGCCTCGCCGCGTTCCTGGTCTGGCTGGGCCATCGCCGCAGGATCACGCCGCCGGGCCTCTTCGCCCTCTACGTCACCGGCTACTCGGCCTTTCGTATCTTCGAGGAGTCGCTGCGGGTCGACCCCGCCCACCACATCCTCGGCCTGCGGCTGAACTTCTTCGTGGCGTGTGCGCTGACCGTCGCCGGCGCGATCTGGTTCGTGGCGATCCAGAGGCGCGGCGGGACCAGCAGGCGCACGATAGCTATCGGTTAGCGCTTGGCCTGCCTGACGTCGACCTTCTTGACCGGTCGGGAGCTATCTGGCTCGCCCAGCGCTCGCACCAGATCGGTGACGTACTCGGGGTACTCGGTGCCCGGCGCAAGCTGCTCGTCAGGCTCGGGCTCGCCGGCAACAAGCCGCAGGCCGATCGTCCCCGCCCAGACGGGCAGCTCGTAGTCGGCGTCGTCGTCGACCGGCGGGCCGCTTCTGACCTTCGCCGAGGCCTCCTCCAGCGGAATCCGAAGGACCGAGGTGGCGCGCAGCTCCTTGTCGGTCGGCGCCCGGACGTCCGCCCACCGTCCCGGCGCCAGCTTCTCGACCAATGCCTCGAGCGCGCGGCGCTTCTCCTCGGCGTCCTCGACCTGCTGGCCACGGCCGAAGAGCATCACCGAGCGGTAGTTCGCAGAGTGGTGCATGGCCGCGCGGGCAAGGACCAAGCCATCGAGCAGGGTCGCGGTCAGGCAAACCTCCGATCGGCCCGTCGTGCGGAGGGTGCGGCTCGCGGCCGAGCCGTGGACGTAAATGTGAGCGCCCACCCGCACGTGAAGTGTCGGGGTCACCACCGGGCACCCGTTCTCGTCGATCACCCCGAGATGACAGACGAGCGCCTCGTCGAGGATCGCCTCGATGACCTCACGGTCATGGGAGCCTCGCCCTGGCTTCCTGCGCAGTTTCGTTCGCGGTGTCTTGGGCATTTGTTACAGTACAGAACTCGTGTCTGAGCTGAAACAATACCGAATCACTGGAAAGGGAGCCGGGGAGATCGCCGCGAGCGTCGAGCGGGCGATCGAGGCGGGCTCGCTCAGCCCCGGCGATCCGCTGCCGGCGGTTCGACGGCTCGCAACGCAGCTCGGAGTCAGCCCCACGACCGTCGCCGCCGCACTCGCGGATCTGCGCTCCCGGGGCCTGGTTGTGACGCGGGAGCGGAGCCGCTCCTACGTCAGCTGGCGCCCGCCGGTGGCGGGGGCCTGGCTTGAGTCGGTGATCCCGGCCGGTACCCGCGATCTCGCGAGCGGCAACCCCGATCCCGCCCTGCTCCCCAACTTGAAGCCGTTCCTACGCCGAATGGAGCCGCCCCATCAGCTCTACGGGGGCGATCCGGTCGACCCCGAGCTGCTGCGACTGGCCGAAGCGGAGTTCGCGGAAGCCGGGATCGGCGCGGCGGACATCGCCGTCGTCAGCGGCGCTCTCGACGGGATCGAGCGGGCGCTGCAGGGGCACCTTCGGTCCGGCGACGTGGTCGCCGTGGAAGACCCGGGCTACGCGGGTCTCTTCGACCTCCTGCGTGCCCTGGGCCTGGCGCTGCGACCGGTCCCGGTGGATGAGAAGGGGATGATTCCCGCCGCGCTCGGTGAGGCCCTTGGCGAAGGCGCCACCGCGGTTGTGGTCAACCCGCGCGGCCAGAACCCGACCGGGGCATCGCTCGATAGGACGCGGGCCGAGGAGCTGCGCCGTGTTCTCGACGATGCGCCCAACGCGATGGTCGTCGAGGACGACCATCTCGGGCCGATCGCCGGGGCGCCGCGGTTGACGCTGACGACCGGCCGGAGCAGATGGGCGGCGGCACGCTCGGTGGCCAAGTCCCTTGGCCCGGACATTCGCCTCGCTGTGCTGGCCGGCGATGCCCAAACGATCAGCCGGGTACGCGGCAGGCAGGCGGTCGGCCCCCACTGGGTCAGCCATCTGCTCCAACGCCTGGTCGCGATGCTTTGGTCGGATACAGATGTCGTCGCGACGTTGGAGCAAGCGGCCGAGGTGTACGGCGAGCGCCGGGATCGCTTCGTCAAGGCGTTGGCCGAGCGAGGGATCGAGGCGCGAGCATCGGCGGGCATCACGGTGTGGATCCCGGTTCCCGAGGAAGCCCCTGTCGTGCAGTCGCTGCTCGAACGAGGTTGGGCCGTCTCCCCCGGAGCGCCCTACCGGCTACAGAGCGAGCGCGCGATCCGGGTCACGATCAGCACCTTGAAAGAGCGCGAGGGGTATGAGCTGGCGGAGGCGATTGAGGACGCGCTGCGACCGGCTCGTCGCACCCGGACGGCCTGATCCGCTGGCTGCGAAGGCAGGGCGACTCACACCTCGGAGGAGTCCTCACCCTCCAGTGGTCGACAGCGTCGGCACCTTGCAAGGCGCTTCACCGGAGGCCGGCTGCGCCTCAGGCGCCGATGTGGTGGAGGAAGGCTGTGAGCCGCCGATCGTAAAGGCGTGGATCGACGTTCCAGGACTCGGTGTGGCCGGCCTTGGGCACGCGGTAGTAGGTGACCCAGCGGGGCAGCTCTGCGGCGAATTGATCGCTGGTTGAGATCGGCACGGTCTTGTCCTCGGTGCCGTGGAAGAGCAGAATCGGGAGGTGGAAGTCACTGGGGTGCCGAAGCGCGTCGAGGCTTCCCCAGTCCGGGTCGATGCGGGCGTCGATCGCCCACTCGACGGGGAGGGTCGTGAAGGACGGCAGCTCCATCTCTTCGGCGTTGAAGGAAAGGATCGACTTCCAGTCGAGGGCCGGGGCGTCGAGGAGGAGACCGGCGACGCGCCCGGCCAGAGGCGAGCGCTCCATGAACTGGGCGACGATGGCGCCGCCCATCGAATAGCCGATCAGGACGAGGCGACGAGCGCCGTGAGAGAGCGCGTAGCGGGCCGCCGCTTCGAGGTCGCGCCACTCGGTGAGGCCCATGTGGTGCAGGCCGTCGGGGCTGGGCGGGGCGCCGAGGTCCTCGCGGTAATTGATGAGCAGGGTCGGCAGGTCGGCGCGGTGCAGCGTGGGCGCGATGCGTAGGCCCACCTGCGGGTCGCCGTTGATCCCGTGCACGACGATCGCCCAGGTGTGGGAGCGGCCCGGAATCAGCCAAGCGGGCATTGGCCCCAGTTCGTCGGGCATGCGCACGTCTGCCAAGGGCAGGCCCAGGGTCTGCCGGGGATTGCCCGCGTAGACATCGGTGTCGAGCGCGACCTTCATCCCCGCCCTCAGGTAGTAGCCGTGCACCGCGCGCAGCCGTCGGGTAACCGAGTCCGCGTCGCTGCTCACCACTTCGCCGAGAATCGCATTGCCACCCTGCCAGAGGAGGCCGTAGACGCCGGGGCGCAGGGTGTCTTCGGAGCGCGAGAGGACAACGCGACCGGGCGGGAGGCTCTCCACGGTGGCGTCGGCCGGCCAGCCGGAGCGGTCAGGGACCAACACCGCGGAGGAGAAGTGCCAGGCGACCGCGGCGAGTGCGGCCACCACGATGACGAGCGCGACCCCTGCGAGGACGAGCCAGCGCCGGTGGCGGCGAAGCCAGGATGGAGTCTCCGTCGTCGAGGCAGCGGTGGCGTTCAACCCGAGAGCCACTCCGCGACCTGGGTCGGTTCGGGCAGGAGTGAGAAGTCGCCGCGATCGCGAATTCGTTCCGCTACCTCAGCCATCGCTCCGACCGCGGCCCAGGTGAGCCTCCCTCCGACGCTGATCCTCTGCGCACCCGCGTCGACGATCTCCTCCAGCGAGAGACCCGGGATGGCGAGCACGTTGAGAGGGCGGCCGACTCCTTCCGCCACAGCTCGAATCTCCTCCGCGCTGCGAAGCCCGGGCGCGAAGAGGGCATCTGCCCCGGCTCGCTCGTAGGCCTGCAGGCGGGCGATCGTGTCGTCGAGGTCGGGGTTCCCCCGGACGTGGTTCTCGGCCCTGGCCGTCAGCGTGAAGGGGAAGTCCAGGCGGCGCGCGGCCTCACAAGCGGCGGCGACTCGCTCGGTGGCGTGCTCGATCCCATAGATGCCGTCCGCGTGGTCGTAGTCCTCGATCGAGCCGCCGACGGCGCCCGCCTCGGCGATCCGGCCGATCGCTCGCGCGGCATCCTCGGGGTAGGGACCGAAGCCGTTCTCCAAGTCGACCGAGAGCGGCAGGTCGGTCGCCCCGTCTAGGAGGCGGGCGTGACCGACCAGCTCATCGAGCGTGACGCCACCGTCGGGGCGCCCCAAAGTGAAGGCGAAACCGGAGCTGGTGGTGTGGCCAGGGCCTTGAACCCGAGCCCGGCCAGAACCTTTGCCGAGCCGGCATCCCAGGGATTGGGGATGACGAAAGGATCGCCCTCGTGGAGGGCGTGGAAGATGGCTGCCTTCTGGTGTTGGATC
>DATMRN010000142.1:0-2604 GCA_035566275.1 Solirubrobacterales bacterium
AACGGAGCACCAGCGGGACGAGCAGGCGCTGGATGGCTGGGGGCGGATTGCAGATCACGACCAGCTCGCGGTTGCGATCGATCAACTTGGCCGCCCAGACCAGGGCGTGGAGGCTGGTCGGCAACCCGCGCCTGGTGTAGAGGCCTTCCCTGGCGGCGGCCGCGGTCTCCTCGAAGAACGTCTCGCCGTTCAGGCCGGGGCGAAGCTCGGCGCGGAAGCTGGCCTCGGTGTCGCCGACGTTCTCGAAGGCGTGCTTGGTGCCGGCCGGCACCACCAGCTCGTCGCCGGGGCCCGCGATCACCCTGCGACGGCCCACCCTGAACTGGACCTTTCCCTCATGGACGAAAAAGCGCTCCTCCTGGTTGGGGTGGATATGGGCCGGAGGCCCTCCACCGGGCTTCACCCAGGTATTGATAATCAGGTTCTCGCCCTCCGTCTCGAGGGTGAGGCGGTAGCCCACGACCGGATCGACGATCTCCTTGCCCATCGCTTGATCCTACGATCCCGCTGTGCCTCGGGCTTCGTGCGGACTGTAGGAACATCTATTTTACGCCACCTTCCGGCCCGCACATCCCAAGGAGGACGCAATGACCCGATCAGACCAGCGCCGCCAGATCGAGCTGCCGGTGGGAACGGTGCGCTACCGCGAGGCTGGGGAGGGCAAGCCGGTCGTCTTCGTCCACGGCTACCTGGTCGACGGCCGCCTCTGGGATGGCGTCGTCGACAGCCTCGCCGATCGCTGCCGCTGCCTCGCCCCCGACTGGCCGCTCGGCGCCCAGCGGGTGGCGATGAACCCAGACGCCGACCTCTCGCCGCCGGGGATCGCGGCGCTGATCGCCGGCTTCCTCGAGGCGCTCGACCTGAGCGACGCGACGATCGTCGGCAACGACTCCGGCGGCGCGATGTCGCAGGTCCTGGTCACCCGCCACCCGGAGCGGATCGGCCGCCTCGTCCTCACCAACTGCGACACCCACGAGAACTTCCCGCCGGGGATCTTCAAGGCAATGCCGCCGATCGCGGCGCTGCCCGGCGGGATGTCGGTCTTGGCGGCGCCCTTCCGGATCGGCGCCTTCGCCCGCGCCGCCTTCCGGCCCTTCTCGAGGAACCCGATCCCCGCCGAGCTGATCGCCTCCTGGATGGAGCCGGGGATGAAGGACCCGGGCGTGCGCCACGACCTCAAGAAGGTGACCGCGGGGATGAACAAGCGCTACACGCTGGAGGCGGCGGAGAAGCTGCGCGACTCCGAGCTGCCGATCCTGCTCGCCTGGGCGCCGGGCGACCGCTTCTTCCCGATCAAGTACGCGAAACGACTGGCCGAGGCGACCCCGAACGCGCACCTGGTCGAAATCCCGGACTCCAACACCTTCGTGCCGCTCGACCAGCCGCAGCGCCTCGCCGAGGAGATCGCCGCCTTCGCCGGTGCTGGCGGCAGCGGTCAGAACCGCGTCTAAGCCGAATCGCCCTTGGCCGCGCTGCGCAGCGCGGCGATGTCGATCTTTCCCATCCCGAGCATCGCCTGCATCGCTCGCCGGGCCCGCTCGGGGTCCGGATCGGCGAACAGCTCCTCCATCCCGGTCGGTACGACCTGCCAGGACAGGCCGTAGCGGTCCTTCAGCCAGCCGCACTGCCCCTCCTCCCCGCCCTCGGACAGCCGCTCCCAGTAGTGGTCGATTTCGTCTTGGGTCTCGCAGTCGATCTGGAAGGAAACGGCCTCGTCGAACGTGAACTGGGGGCCGCCATTGATGCCGACGAACCGCTGACCGTCCAGCTCGAACTCCACGGTCATCACCGTGCCGGCCGGTCGCGGTCCGGCCTCGGTGTAGTGGGCGACGTTGACGACGCGTGAGTTCTTGAAGACGGAGGTGTAGAGGTCCGCGGCCTCCTCGGCCTCGGTGTCGAACCACAGGTTCGGGATGATCTTCTGCTGCACGGCGCTGTCCTTTCTATGGGCGGAGTCCCAGCTCATGCGTCGAGTATCGGCTGCGAGGGTTCCGATCGCAAGCTGTGCGACACGCTCGCCCTCAAGTTCGACCGCGGCCTGGCCAACACGTTGGACCAGCCCCTTCAACCGCCCTCCGATGCACAGTCGCAAGCAACTCGCGCCGGATCACGACCGATGAAATACGCAAGGACCCGCTCGGGGGTCCAAGTTGTGTCCCGACCCTTGGGGTCGGGACACAACGCATTCAGACGGCTCACTCAGACAGTGTTCGTGCAGCCGTGCTTTGCCAGGAGCTTGTTCTCCTGTGCTATCTGCTTGGCGGTGGGGTGCTTGTGAGCCTTCACCCACTGCTGGGCTTGATCCGTGCACTGCTTGGCAGTCCACGTCTTGTGGTGTCCTTTGCCCCCCTTCGCGACGGCGGGAGCTGCCACTCCGCTGAATGCGAGCGCCGCGGTGGTCGCAAACACGGCGCTCTTGCGCAATAGACCCGACATGAGAGCCTCCTCGGTTCGGATTCCGTCCACAGAGGCTAACGCTCGCAAGAGCCGAAGGTTGCGCAGTCCCGGACCAGAATTCCCGGCTCCTTTCAAGAGCCGGGAATTCGCATGTCGAAAGCTTGGTACCGCTACGGGGATTCGAACCCCGGTTTCCGGACTGAGAAT
>DATMRN010000143.1:0-8422 GCA_035566275.1 Solirubrobacterales bacterium
CTGGGTGGAGAGGGGGTTCGACGCGCACAGGGCCACGTCGGCGCCGCCGGCCATCAGGGTGCGGACCAGGTTCGCCGTCTCCGTGGTGACGTGCAGGCAGCAGGCCATCCGCAGCCCGTCCAGCGGGCGCTCGCGCTCGAAGCGCTCGCGGATCTGGGTGAGCACGGGCATCTGGCGGTCAGCCCACTCGATCCGCTTCTGGCCGGCCTCGGCCAGGGCGATGTCTGCGATGTCGTAGTTGGAGGCGGCGGTTGCCATCGATTCCTTTCCTAGTTCGGGACCCTGCGAAGGATACGTAGATGGGCTACGGGTGGCCGAGCGCCGTCTTGAAGCCCTCGATCGCCTCGACCGGGAGGGGATCGACGCCGCGCGCCTCGGCGAGCTTCAGCGAGACGAGGTCGCCCAGCATCACGGCCCAGAGCAGGCGCGCGACGCGGGTCTCGCCCGCGGTCTCGACCCGGACCACCTCGGCGCCGGACTCGGCGACCGCCTCCGCGGTCAGCTCGAAGCGGCGGCGCTCGCGGGGGTGCTGGTCGGCGTCCTCGAGGAAGACGGCGGAGAAGCGCAAGCGGCTCGTCCCGGCGCCGGCCCAGCCGCAGAGCTCGTTGTGGTCGGCCTCGGGGAGCTCCGAGAAGACGGCATGGACCTTCGCGTTCTCGTTGACCTGGGTCTTCCAGCGGCGGGCGACCGGCGCGGTCAGGTCGGCGCCGTAGAGGACCGGAGGGGTTCCGTCGAGCTTGCCCGCGATCTCCGCGGCGCGGGCCTGGAGGTCGCCGGCCTGCTCCGCGAGAAACGCTGCCGCTGCGTCGATCTCGGTGTGGATGCGCGGCGCGGCGCCGGCCAGGGCGGCGATCTCCGCCGCGCAGACCAGCATGTAGGCGACCGCGGTGCGGGGGGCGGGGAGGATCCCGGGCAGGCCGATCACGGGCACGCCGGCGGCGCGGGCGCTCTCGACCAGAGAGCCACCGGTGCTGGCGACGATGCGGCGGGCGCCGAGCGCCTCGGCCGCCTCGAAGCAGGCGAGGGTCTCCTCGGTGTCGCCGGAGTAGCTCGAGCACAGCACCGTCCACTCCGGCGTCGCCCAGCTCGGCAGCTCGTAGCCGCGAAGCGTCAGCAGCGGCCGGGTCAGGCTGTCGCCCAGCACGGCCGCGGCGAGGTCGCCGCCGATCGCCGAGCCGCCCATGCCGCAGACCATCACTCCGGCCGCCTCAGCGGGCTCAAGGCGGGCGGACTCGACCCGCCAGAGAGCGTCGCGGAGGTGATCGGGGATGGCGAGGACGTCTTCGAGCATGGGAATCAGGCCGGGACTCTTTCATCCCGGCCGATTACGGCGCCGTCGAGGTTCGCCCCGGGCGCCACCTCGACCCCCGGGGCGAGGATCGACCCGCTCACCCTGGCACCCTCGCCGACCGCGCAGCCGTCTAGCAGGACCGAGTCGCGGACCTCCGCCCCGGCCCCCACCCGACAGCCCGGAGCGAGCACCGCGCGCGGCCCCACCGTCGCGCCTTCGGCGACGGTCGCGGCGGCGTCGACCAGCAGCCCCGGGGCGGTCGGCGCCACGCGCGTCTTAACCCGCCCCTCGAGGATGTCCCAGCTCGCCTGCAGGTAGCGGTCCGGCGTGCCGATGTCCATCCAGTAGCCGTCGAGCCGCAGCCCGTGGAGGCCGTCGCCGACCAGGCGGGGGAAGACGTCGCGCTCGATCGAGACGTTCGCCCCCGGCGGGATCAGGTCGAGCACCGAGCGCTCCAGCACGTACATCCCGGCGTTGACCTCCCCGGGCGCCGCCTCGCTGGTCTTCTCCAGGAACTCGAGGACCTCGCCCCCGGGCCCGGAGCTGACCAGGCCGTAGGCGGAGGAGTCCTCGACCGGGTGCAGGCCGAGCGTCGCCCGCGCCCCGTGCTCCTCATGGGCGCGCAGCAGCGCGGTCAGGTCGAGGTCGGTGAGCACGTCGCCGTTCAGCGCCAGGAAGCGATCGTCGAGATCGTCCCCGAGCTGGTCGGCCGCGTAGCGGATCGCGCCCGCGGTGCCGCGCGGCTCCGGCTCGGCGACGTAGCGCAAGGTGACGCCCCCCGGCTCGCCGTCGCCGAGCGCCTCGCGCAGCACGTCTGGCAGGAAGCCGCAGGCGAGCACCACTTCGGTCACGCCATGCTCCCCCAGCCACTCGACCATGTAGGCGAGGAAGGGGCGGTCGACCAGGGTCAGCGCCGGCTTCGGCACCGCCAGCGTCAACGGCCGCAGCCGCGTCCCTTCTCCGCCGACCAAGACGATCGCCTGCATCGGCCTCAGTCGGCGGCGGCGGGAGAGGGCGAGCCCTCACCCGCTCTACCGATGCCCTCGTACTCGAAGCCCGCGGATCTGAGGGCCTTGGCGTCAAGGAAGTTGCGCCCGTCGACGATCAGCGGTCGCGCCATCCGGTTGGCGACCTCGGCCCAGTCCAGCTCGGCGAACTCGGGCCACTCGGTCACCAGAACCGCGGCATCGGCGCCGTCCAGCGCGTCGAGAGCCGAAGCGGACATCTCAACCGTGGGCAGCAGCTCGGCGGCGCGCTCCTTCGCGACCGGGTCGTAGGCGACCACCTCGGCGCCCTCGCCCTGCAGCCGCGCGGCGAGCACCAGGCTCGATGCCTCGCGCATGTCGTCGGTGTTGGGCTTGAAGGCGAGCCCCAGCAGCGCCACCCGCTTGCCCAGGAGGGAACCCAGGTGCTTCTCCAGCTTGCCGACCACCCGCCGCTTCTGCAGCTCGTTGACCTCGATCACCGCGTTCAGCAGCTGGAAGTGGTACCCGGTGTTGCCCGCCAGCATCTTCAGCGCGCTGACGTCCTTCGGGAAGCAGGACCCCCCGTAGCCGATCCCGGCTTGCAGGAAGGAGGGGCCGATTCGCTCGTCCAGGCCCATCCCCCGCGCCACCTCGCCGACGTCGGCGCCGACCTCCTCGCAGACGTTGGCGATCTCGTTGACGAAGGAGATCTTGGTGGCGAGAAAGGCGTTGGAGGCGAGCTTGATCATCTCGGCGCTCGCCACGTCGGTGCGGACGATCTCCCCGCCCAGCGGCTCGTACAGCCTCGCAACCGCGGCGCCGGCCCCGTCGTCGCCGGGGCCGGCGCCGATCACGACCCGGTCGGGGTGCAGGAAGTCCTCGACCGCCGAACCCTCCCTGAGGAACTCCGGGCAGGAGACGTAGGCGAGCCCCGGCAGGTCGCGGCGGATCGATTCCCCCGTTCCCGCCGGCACGGTGCTCTTCATCGCCAGCACGTGGTCGCCGTCGGCGCGCAGCTCCTCGACCACGGAGCGGACCCGGGAGAGGTCGGCGTCGCCGGAGTAGGTCGGCGGGGTGTCGACGCAGACGAAGAGCACCTGGGCGGCATCCAGCAGCCCGTCCATCTCGGTCGTGAAGGTGAGCCGCCCGGCGTTGCGGCGCAACAAGTCGTCGAGGCCCGGCTCGTGGATCGTCGTCTCCCCCCGCGAGAGCGCCTCCACCTTCGCGGGCACGATGTCGCGCGCCACCACGGGGTGGCCGAGCTCGGCAAAGCAGGCGGCCGTCACCAGGCCCACCCAGCCGACCCCAATCACGCCGATCGGCGCCTTCTCACCCGTCATCCGTGCCCCTTCCCTCGCTTCGGCTTCGGCTTCGGGATCATCACGTTCGCCGAGCGCGCCATCCCGACCATCTGGTCGTTGGTCAGCGTGTTCAGGAGGCTGTTGGAGATCCAGTACGTGTCTTCGCCGCGGTGCCAGGCGACCATCTTGACGCGACCGCCGTTGGTGTAGATCTCATATTCGCGGCCGCCGAGCGTCTCGGTCACGCTGGGGTTGCTGAGGATCGGCGGGTTGGACCAGCCCCCGATCCCCTGCACCCCGAAGTAGGCGAGGCCTTCGGGCAGGGACCAGGCGAGCACCATCCGGTATGCCTGATGACGATGGCCGTCGGCGCCCATGAGGTGGTAGACGCGGGGGTTCTGCACGTGTTCGTAGCTGTTGTCTTCCACGTAGCTGGCTCCCGACGGCAGGCGAGTCGGGTAGAAGACCGGGAAAACGCCGGCCCTGTGGGCGACCGCCTCCGCCTCGAGCCTGCCGGCTTCGGTCGCGGGCGCCAGGCCGTCGCCGCCGGCGGGCTTCGGCTTGACCGGGGGCTGCTTGGGTGCGTGCCCCGCCTTCTTCTTCGCCTTCTTCGCGCCTCCGCCGTCGCTTTCCCCGCCGAGGGCGCCGCGCGGCCCACCGCTGGCTTCTATCCCCAAGAACTTGTTGACGGCCCCGTGGATCGCGCTCGCCGAGGCGTACACGTAGCTCGGCCCCAGCGTCGCCGGGAAGTGGACCTCCTCGATCGCCGCGCTGCGCGAGGCGATGAACAGTTTCAGCACCTGCAGCATCGTTTCGGCGTTGCTGATGTCGGAGGTCGTGTATTTGGTGAAGATGTCGATCAGGCTGTTCTGGCCGAGAACCAACTGCGAGATCGGCACCCGCTGGCGGGCAGCGCTGAGGAAGTCCTGCTGGCGCGCGGAGCGGACCAGGTCGGTGTCGGTGTGGCGGTAGCGCACGTAGGCGAGCGCCTGCTTGCCGCAGAGCATCTGGTAGCCGGGCTGGATGTCGATTTCCGAATACTGTTCGGACGGCGGCACGCCGACGTTGGAGTGGTAGTAGCGGCGGTCGACGTCGGTGTAGACGCAGCCGATCGCGTTGACGGCGCGGATGAAGCCGAGGAAGTCGACGTTGACGACGTGGTTGATCTGCAGCCCGGTCAGTTCCCTGACCAGGCGCAGGGTCAGTTTTGGCCCGCCGAACGTGTAGGCGGCGTTGAACTTGTTGATCCCGTAGCCGGGGATGTTGACCTTGAGGTCGCGGGGGATCGACATCACCGCGATCGCGTTGCGGTTCGGGTCGAGCCGCAGCAGGATCGTCGTGTCGGAGCGGCCGCGTTCTTCGCCCAGGTTGGCGCGTCTGTCGGAGCCGAGGATGAGGATGTTCTCGGGCTCGCCGCCGTGGACCTGGGAGAGGTAGCGGGCAAGTTTGTTCTTTTCGTAGATGTTGTGATGGGAGAGGGCGTTGGCGATGCTCCCGATGTAGAGCAGGATGCTGATCGCCGTCGCCGCCGCGCAGGCGGTGACGATCACCACCGAGGCCAGCGTGAAGCGCCACCAGTAGCGCTTCGGCTTCGGCGGCGGCTCGTGGTCGCCCGAGGGCGGCGGCTTCTTGGAGAGCGGGTCAGCCATCGGCGAGGTTTGTCAACCGCCCAGCCGGTCCCCGACGGCGCGCAGAAAGGTGTCGAGGGTCTGCCTGTAGGACTCCAGCGATGAGATCGAGACCCACTCCCCGGGCCCGTGGTGCCCCTCCCCGACGGGGCCGAACTCGACCGCCGGCACGCCCACCCGCAGGAAGGAGACCGCGTCGGAGGCGCCGTCGCGCCCGACGCTCAGCGGCTCGCCGTCGTGGTGCGCGGTCGCCGCCTCGCGCAGCGCCCTGACGAAGGCCGAATCGCGGTCGACCGTCGCCGGCGGGCGGGTGAAGAGCGATGCCGCCTCGGCGCCGGCGATGCCCCGCACCTCCTCCAGCACCACGGCCGGGTCCTGGTCTGGCAGGTAGCGGATATCGACGTCGATCACGCATCGGTCGGGCACCTTGTTGAGCGCGTCCCCGCCCCAGATCCTTCCCAGATTGATCGAGGGGCGATCGAAAAGCTCGGAGCTGTGCCGGGCAAACGGTAGCGACTCGATGCTGCGGAAAACGTCGAGCGCGCTCAGCACCGCGTTGTCGCCCAGCCACGGGGTGGCGCCGTGCGCGGCGGTGCCGCTCACCTCCAGGCGCAGCGCCAGCACCCCCTTCGCCTCGACCCCGATGTGGAGGTCGGTCGGCTCGCCGGTGATCGCGAAGTCGCCGAGGAAGCCGCTGTCGACGAGGTGGTCGCTGCCCCGCTCGGCCTCCTCCTCGGACTCCTCGTCGCCGACGATCCCCAACCGCACCCGCACCCGGTCCTGGTCGCGCATCGCCGCGGTGGTGAGCAGCATCGCGGCCAGCGCCCCCTTCATGTCATAAGCGCCGCGCCCGTAGAGGCGGTCGCCCTCGACCCGCGGGTCGAACTGGCCCGGGCGGCCCGGGACCACGTCGAGGTGCCCGTGCAGGACGATGGTCGGCGCCCCCTCCGGGCCGACTTCGGCCCGCATCACCGGCAGCCCCCGCACCTCGTCGCGCGCGGCCTCGATACCGCGCGCCTCCAGCCAGCCCTTGACGAAGCCGGCCGCCTCGGAGACGGCCTCCGGCTCAGACGTGTCGTAGCCGATCAGCCGCTTGGCGAGGGCTACGAGCTCTGTGCTCATCCCCCTGCGATCGCGAGGAAGGTCTCCGCCCTGTCGCGGTCTTTCTGCGCTCGCCCCTGGGCGCCGCTGCCATCTTTGGCCTCGGCGAGGCGCTGCTCGGCGTCGGCGAGCTGGTCTTTCAGCGCGGCGACGTCGAGCTGCTCGGGGTCGATCGCCTCCTCGACCAGCAGCCGCGCCCGGTTGCCGAACACCTGCAGCCAGCCGTGCGCCTGCGCGTAGCGCTTCGTCTCCGAGTCGGTGACCTGCAGCCTCAGCTCGGCCGGGCGCAGAGCCGCCAGCAGCGGTGCGTGGTTGGCGAGGATGCCGATCTCGCCGACCGCGGTCCGAGTCGAGACCTGGCGCACTTCGCCGTTGAAGACCTCCCCCTCCGGGGTGAGGACCTCGACGTCGAGCTTGTGGTCGGCGGCCAAGGCAGATATCCCTACGCGGCCGCGGCCGCCCCGGCGCCCTCGGTCACCTGGTCGATCGAGCCCTTCATGTAGAAGGCGCCCTCCGAGAGGTCGTCGTGGACGCCGTCGAGGATCTCGCGGAAGCCGCGCACCGTCTCCGCCACCGGCACGTACTCGCCGCTGCGGCCGGTGAACTGCTCGGCGACGAAGAACGGCTGGGAGAGGAAGCGCTCGATCTTGCGGGCGCGGGAGACCGTCTGCTTGTCCTCGTCGGAGAGCTCGTCGATGCCGAGGATGGCGATGATGTCCTGCAGCTCCTTGTAGCGCTGCAGCACCTCCTGGACCTCGGTCGCGGTGCGGTAGTGCTCCTCGCCGAGGATGTCGGGCTTGAGGATGGTCGAGGTCGAATCGAGCGGGTCGACCGCCGGGTAGATCCCCTTCTCGGAGATCGCCCGCGAGAGCGTGGTGGTCGCGTTGAGGTGGGCGAAAACCGAGGCCGGCGCCGGGTCCGTCAGGTCGTCGGCGGGGACGTAGATCGCCTGCACCGAGGTGACCGAGCCGCGCTCGGTCGAGGTGATCCGCTCCTGCAGTTCGCCCATCTCCGTCTCCAGGGTCGGCTGGTAGCCGACCGCGGAGGGCATCCGCCCGAGCAGAGCCGAGACCTCGGAGCCCGCCTGGACGAAGCGGAAGATGTTGTCGATGAACAGCAGCACGTCCTGGCCGCCCTGCTCGCGGAAGTATTCGGCCATCGTCAACCCCGAGAGGGCGACCCGCAGCCGGGCGCCGGGCGGCTCGTTCATCTGGCCGAAGACGAGCATCGTCTTGTCGATCACGCCCGACTCTTTCATCTCGATCCAGAGGTCATTCCCCTCGCGCGAGCGCTCGCCGACTCCACAAAAAGCGGAGAGGCCTTCGTGCTCTTCGCCGATGCTGCGGATCAGCTCCTGGATCAACACCGTCTTGCCGACGCCGGCGCCGCCGAAGAGGCCGACCTTGCCGCCCTTCGCGTAGGGGGCGAGCAGGTCGATCACCTTGATCCCAGTCTCGAGGATCTCCTGGGTCGGGGCGAGGTCGGAGGCCTGGGGCGCTGGGCGATGGATCGGCCAGCGCTCCTCGGTCTGCACCGGCTCGCCGAGGTCGATCGGCTCGCCGAGCAGGTTGAAGATCCGGCCCAGGGTCTGATCGCCGACCGGCACCGTGATCGGGCCGCCGGTGTCGATCACCCTGTCGCCGCGCTGCAGGCCGTCGGTCGCGTCCATCGCGACCGTGCGCACCCGGTTGTCGCCGAGGTGCTGCTGCACCTCGCAGACCAGCTCCGTCGCCTCGCGGTCGTCGTCGCCGGACATCTCGATCTTCACCGCCGAGTAGATCCCCGGCAGCTCGTCGGGGAAGACGGCGTCGACGACGACGCCGGTGACCTGCTCGACGCGCCCTACGTTGGTTCCGTTGTTGCTCTCGGTCATTGGTTCCTTTTCTCAGGTCACCCAAGCGCCTCTGCGCCGGCGACAACCTCCAAGATCTCCTGCGTGATCTCCGCCTGCCGGACCCGGTTCATCTCCAGGGTCAGGTCTTCCATCATCGTCTCCGCGTTCTCGGCGGCGTTGCGCATCGCGGTCATCCGCGCCCCCAGCTCGGAGGCGGCGGACTCCAGCAGCGCCCGGTAGACGGAGATCGTCACGTACTCGGGAATCAGTTTGGCGAGCAGCTCCTCGGCGTCGGGCTCATA
>DATMRN010000144.1:0-16942 GCA_035566275.1 Solirubrobacterales bacterium
GACCGTCGGGCCCGAGGCCGAGGTGGACGAGGTCGAGGCGCTCGGGCAGCGAGCTTTCGTATTCGCGGGCGGCGGCGTCGAGGTCGCGCTGGGTGACCGGCATCGGGCGCAACGTCGATTGGTGATCCATCGAGAGTCCCAGCACCAGGTGGGTGAGGTTGCGGTCTTCGCTACCGGGCGAGGCGATCCGCTCGTCGACCTGGAACAGCTCGGTCTCCCCCCACGGCATCTCCTCCATCTCGCCGAGGATCGCCAGCATCGCCCACGGCGAGCGGCCGCCGCTCATCGCCAGGGAGAAGGAGCCGCGCTCCGCCACAGCCGCCCGGCCCGCGGCGGCGATCAGCTCGGCGGCGCGCTGCGCCGCCGCCCGTTCGTCGGCGACGACCTCGAGGTCTATGCCCACGGACCGCGCCTGGCCCGCGCCGCGCTCACTGTGTCTTCTCGTCGTGGCCGCCGAACTGCTTGCGCATCGCCGAGAGCACCTTGTCGGCGAAGTCGTCGAGGTCGCGCGAGGAGAAGCGCTCGTAGAGGGCGGTGGTGAGGACCGGCGAGGGGACGCCCTCGTCGATCGCGGCGATCGAGGTCCAGCGGCCCTCGCCGGAGTCCGAGACGCGGCCGGCGAAGTCGGAGAGGTCGGCCGATTCCTGCATCGCCGCGGCGGTCAGGTCGAGCAGCCAGGAGCCGATCACGCTGCCGCGCCGCCAGACCTCGGTCACCTCGGGCAGGTCGATGTCGTACTGGTAGTACTCGGGCTGCTCCATCGGCGCGGTCTCGGCGTCGGCCTCGCGCTTCGCCTTGCCGGCGTTGGCGTTGCGGAGGATGTTGAGCCCCTCGGCGTAGGCGGCCATGATCCCGTACTCGATCCCGTTGTGGACCATCTTCACGAAGTGCCCGGCCCCGTTGGGCCCGCAGTGCAGGTAGCCGTTCTCGGCCGGGCCGGGGTCGCCGCAGCGACCCGGCGTGCGCTCCGCCGACTCCACGCCGGGCGCCAGCGAGGAGAAGATCGGGTCGAGCCTCCCCACCGCCCCGTCGGGCCCGCCGATCATCAGGCAGTAACCACGCTCGAGGCCGAAGACGCCGCCGCTGGTGCCGCAGTCGACGAAGTCGATCCCCTTCTCGCTCAGCATGGCCGCGCGGCGGATGTCGTCGCGGTAGTAGGAGTTGCCGCCGTCGACGATCGCGTCGCCTGAGTCGAGCACAGCGGCGACCCCCTCGACCGTCTTCTCGGTGATCTCGCCGGAGGGGACCATCACCCAGACCGCCCGCGGCGCGCTCAGCTTCGAGGCCAGTTCCTCCAGCGAGGAGGCGCCCTCGGCGCCCTCCCCCGCCAGCTCTGAGACCGCGTCGGGGTTGACGTCGTAGGCGACGATGCGATGCCCGTCGCGCATCAGCCGCCGGGCCATGTTGGCGCCCATGCGGCCGAGGCCGACGATTCCCAGCTCCATGGAGGGTGATCCTACGCGCTCGGGTAGCCTGGCGGACGGATGGCGGCCAGGAAGCCGAAGAAGAGCGAGGGCAATTCGGCCGACGTGCTGACGATCTTCGGGATCACCGGCGACCTGGCGAAGAAAATGACCTTCCGGGCGCTCTACCGGCTGGAGGCGCGGGGCAAGCTCGACTGCCCGATCGTCGGGGTGGCGATCGACGACTGGGACATCGAGAAGCTGCGCGAGCACGCCCGCGAGGCGATCGCGGCGACGGTCACCGACCCCGACGAGGACGTCTTCGCCCGGCTCGCCGCCCGCATCTCCTACGTCCAGGGCGACTACGCGGACGCCGACACTTTCAAACGGGTCGGGGTGGCGATCGGCAGGGCGAAGCGCCCGGTCTTCTACCTCGAGGTCCCCCCCTCGCTGTTCGCGACCGTAGTCCACGGCCTCGGCGACGCCGGCCTGACCGAGAACGCCCGGGTCGTGATCGAGAAGCCGTTCGGCCACGACCTGGACTCCGCCCACGCCCTCAACGCCGAACTGTGCAAGGTCCTCACCGAGGACCAGATCTTCCGCATCGACCACTTCCTCGGCAAGGAGCCGGTGATGGACATCGCCTACCTGCGCTTCGCCAACTCCCTGCTGGAGCCGGTCTGGAACCGCGAGCACGTCTCCCACGTGCAGATGACGATGGCCGAGGACTTCGACGTCTCCGACCGCGGCCGCTTCTACGACCCGGTCGGGACGCTGCGCGACGTCGTCCAGAACCACATCCTCCAGGTGCTGGCGCTGGTCGCGATGGAGCCCCCGACCGGCAACCATCCCGACTCTGTCCGCGACAAGAAGCTGGAGCTGTTCAAAGCGGTGCGCAGCGCCGACCCCGAGCATTACGTGCGCGGCCAGTACGACGGCTACCTCGACGTCGACGGGGTGGCGAAGGACTCGACCACCGAGACCTTCGTCGCGCTGGAGCTGGAGATCGACAACTGGCGCTGGAGCGGGGTGCCGTTCTTCATCCGGGCCGGCAAGGAGATGCCGGTGACGGCGACCGAGGTGAACGTCGTCTTCAAGCGCCCGCCGCCGTTGGGGGTGGGCACGGGCAAGCGCCCCGGCCAGAACCAGATGACGATCCGGATCGACCCCGAGCCGGGCGCCCGCCTGCGCTTCCTCGCCAAGAAGGCCGGCGTGGAGTCCTTCGAGCCGGCCGACCTCGAGGTGCTGTTCGAGAAAGTGCCGGGCGAGGACCCCGAGCCCTACGAGCGCCTGCTCGACGACGCCCTGCACGGCCGCAGCCAGCTCTTCACCCGCGAGGACGCGGTCGAGGAGACCTGGCGGATCGTCGAGCCGCTGCTCGACGATCCGGGGTCCGTGCACCCCTACGCCCCCGGCGCCTGGGGCCCGGCCGAGGCCAACGCCCTCACCCGCGGCATCTGCCAGTGGCAAGAGCCCTGGCTGCCGTAGGGACCCGCTCGAGCGGTCGCGTGACGAAGCCGTCACCTCAGACACACACGGGCATCCACCCCGGCGCATAGCCTGGGTGGATGCCCGCGACCGCAGACCGCGCCGACGCGTTGCTCGCGCAACTCGGCTACGAGCGCTTCCGGCCGGGGCAGCGCGAGGCGGTGGAGGCCGCACTGGAGGGGCGCGACTCGCTGATCGTGATGCCGACCGGCGGCGGTAAGAGCCTCTGCTACCAGCTGCCCGGGCTGGCCTCGGAGGACCTGACGATCGTCGTCAGCCCGCTGATCGCGCTGATGAACGACCAGTGGAAGCGCCTCTCCACCGCCGGGCACCCGGTGGCGATGATCTCCTCGGGGATGAGCGAGGAGGCGGCGCGCTCGGCTCTCGCCGCCGTCCGCGACGGCAGGGCGCGGATCGTCTACTGCTCGCCGGAGCGCTTCGCCTCGCCGCTCTTCCTCGACGCGCTGGCGCAGCGGCGGATCGACCTGCTCGCCGTCGACGAGGCGCACTGCGTCTCGGAGTGGGGGCACGACTTCCGCCCCGACTACCTGCGGCTGCCGCAGATCGCCGAGCGGCTCGGCCGGCCGACGGTGATGGCCTGCACGGCGACAGCGACCGAGGCGGTCGCGGCCGAGGTCGCCGCCCGCTTCGAGATGCGCGACCCGCTCCAGGTCCGCTCCGGCTTCGACCGGCCCAACCTCTCCTTCGACGTCGTGCGGCTGGAGGGCAAGGGGTCGAAGGCGCGGCGGCTGGCTCTGCTCGAGTGCGGGCTGGCCGACGAGGTCAACCGGCCGGCGATCGTCTACTGCGGCACCCGCCGCGACACCGACGAAGTCGCCGAGGCGCTGCGCGCCACCGGCCTCCGCGCGGTCGCCTACCACGCCGGGATGGAGGCGCAGGAGCGCACCTCCGCCCAGCACCGCTTCATGGGCGGCGAGGCTGAGGTCGTGGTCGCCACCAACGCCTTCGGGATGGGGGTCGACAAGGCCGACGTGCGCTCGGTCTGGCACATGGCGATCCCGACCAGCGTCGAGGCCTATTACCAGGAGGCCGGGCGCGCGGGGCGCGACGGCCTGCCCGCCAGGGCGGTCCTGCTGGCGATGCGCTCCGACCTGGGGCGGCTGGTCCGCTTCAACGAGCAGCGCAGCGGCGACCCCGAGCTGGCGATCGCCCACGAGCGGGGCTGGCGCGCCTACCGCGTGATCAAATCCTTCATCTACTCGGAGCGCTGCCGGCGGCGGCGCCTGCTCGACCACTTCGGCGACCGCCTGGCCGGCCGGCCGCTGGGCCGCTGCTGCGACGTCTGCGACCCGGAGGGCTGGCTGCCGGACCCGGAGACGATCGAGGTCCGCCGCCCGCGCCGCGCCCCCAAGCCCGGCGCGGCTCCTGTCCCCGAGCTCTCACCCGCCGACGCGCCGCTCTTCGAGGCGCTGAAGGCCTGGCGGCTCGAGGCCGCCGCCGGTAAGCCGGCCTTCACGGTCGCCCACAACAGCACCCTCGAGGCGATCGCCGCCTCGCGCCCGACAAACGCCGAGAGCCTCGGCGGGATCCGCGGCATCGGCCCCAGCTTCATCTCCAAGTACGCCCCCGAAGTGCTGGCGATAGTCGCCGCGCACTCCGAAGACGCGGCGCTCGAGCCAGCCGCCTGAGGGTCTGCCGGCCGAGCTTTGGGCTCAGCCGCCGGGGCGATCGAGCAGCACCGCGTTGTTGGGGTAGCCGGTGAAGTTGCGAGCGATCCTGCTCCAGCCCAGGCGCTGCGGCCGCGCGGCGCGGTAGCGGATCAGGGTCATCCGCCCCAGGGTCACCCGCTGCACCCGGTGGAAGGAGGTCGGCAGGGCGCTGCGGGCGGTGGGCGGCGGCGGGCGGCCGCTGACCACGTCGACCTCGCTCACCGCCCGCGGCGTGCGGCGCCACTGCTTCGGCTTGACGCGGGTCTCCCCCGCGCCGATGTAGAAGGCGAGCGGTTCGTCTCCCTGCTCCCAGACGAGGATCGCGCGGGGACCGTGGGGCGGTCCGATCGCCGCCGCGACGCTGCGGAAGTCGTCGCGCTGGAGGGCGGGGCTGAAGTCGGAGTAGACGCAGAAGGCGAGAAGGTAGGCGACCAGCGCGGCTCCCACTCCGATCCCCAGCCAACCCGCCCGCGGCGCCGCGATGCCGGCGGCGCCGACCAGCGCCAGCGGAATCAGGGCCGGCAGCAGATTGCGCTCGAGGACGAAGTCCTGGCCCGCCGCGGCGAACGCGAGGGCGATCAGGATGCTGCCGCCGCCGATCGCCAGCGCGACCGCGGCGCCGCGCTTCTCCCGCGCCCCGCCGCGCAGCAGCAACAGGGCGACCGCGGCGGCGAGCAGCGCCATCGGCACGAGCGCGTGCTTGAGCAGCCCCGCCTCGCCGACGAAGAAGCTGATCCCGGTCTCCCGCAGGCGACCGGCCATGCCGAAGGTGGCGATCCAGTTGTTGTTCTTGCCGGCCGCCTGGTGCAGGGCGATCGGAGCCAGCGCCGCGCCGGCCAGGGCGACGCCGCCGACGGCCCACAGCACCCGGCGCAGGGGCCGCACCGTCGCCAGCAGCCAGACGGCCTCGATCGCGAGCGGGAAGAAGGCAAAGTAGTGGGTGGCAAGAGCGAGCGCCGAGAACACGGCCCACCAGCCCAGGTCCCACCCCCTCCCCGCCGACGGGCCGATTTCCGACGATATGCGTCGGTTTTCGGCCCGTCGGCCCCGGGGGCGGCGGGCTCGTAGGAAGAAGAGGAAGGCTGTGGTGCTGAGCAGGACGAGCAGCGCGTAGGCGCGCGCGTCCTGCGAGTACCAGACGAGCATCGGGCTGACGGCGACGATCGCGGCGACGGCGAGGCCGGCGCGGCGGCCGATCAGCTCCCGCCCGACCAGATAGGCGACCGGGATCGTGGCCGTCCCGAACAGAGCCGAGAGCGAGCGCAACCCCACCTCGCGCACGCCGAACAGGTGCGACCAGAGCCAGGCGAGCAGGTAGTAGAGCGGCGGGGTCGACTCGCCGGCCCAGACCTGGTGCATCGTCTGGGACAGGCCGGAGAGGAGGACCCGCCCCGCGGTGACCGCCTCGTCGTGACGGTAGCTCTGCAGGCCGAGGGTCGAGAAGCGGATCGCCGCCGCGAGCACGGTGAGCCCGATCACCGCCCACAAGAACCATCGGGCTCTCGACGTGTTGGGGGAGGTGAGGGAGGCCATCCAGTCGAAGGAACGCGAATGATCGGCGTCCGCGAGAAGGCAAAGGTACTCGTAACCCTGGCCGCCACGGCGCTGCTGGCGCTTAGCGCAGCGGCGCCCGCCCGCGCCGCGCTCCTGCAGCCGCGCCCGGGCCACGTCTACTTCGGCGTCTCCGACACCGGAGTCACCGGCCAGTTCACCGAATTCGCCGATCTGGTCGGCAAGCACCCGGCCGTGATCGAGTCCTTCCGCGCCTGGGGCGCGGACCTGAAGGGCTCGATCAAGCGCTGGGAGAGGGCGGCCTCGCGTCCGATCCTCCACATCTCCACCGCCGACCCCAACGACGGCCACGAGCTGATCAGCCCGCGGGCGATCGCCCAGGGCTACGGCGACGACTACCTGATGCAGCTCAACTACCTGTTCTGGTCGAAGGGGATGCGGGCCTACATCCGCCCGCTGGGCGAGCCCAACCGCTGCCTCAACGTCTACGCCGCCTACGACTGCGGCGGCAACCCGCGCGGCGCCGAACACCGGCCCTACTGGTACAAGCAGGCCTTCCGCCGCATGTACATCCTCCTCCACGGGGGCGGCACGGTCGAAAAGATCGACGCCCGCCTGGCGAGCGCCGGGCTGCCGCCGCTGCGCAGCGCCACCGGGACGCTGCCGACCGGCCTGCCCGCGGCGCCGGTCGCGGTGATCTGGAGCCCGCTGCCGAGCGGCTCCCCGGCGACGAAGCAGAACGCGCCGGACCGCTTCTACCCGGGCGCCGCCTACACCGACTGGGCCGGGACCGACTTCTACTCCGCCTACCCCGAATGGAAGGCCCTCACCCAGCTCTACAACCGCTATAGCCGCAAGCCCTTCGTGCTCACCGAGTGGGGGGTCGAGAACAGCGACGACCCGAGCTTTGTCAGGCGGCTCTTCGCCTGGGTGCGGCTCCACCCGCGCTGCAAGATGCTCGTCTACTACCAGGACTTCGGCAGCTCGAACCCCTACCGGATCCAGAACTTCCCGGCCAGCCTCGGGGTCTTGCAGCGGCAGCTCGCCGCGCCCATCTTCCCGCCCTACGCGCCCGCGCCCCCGCAGCCGCCGCCTCTGCCGCAGGGGGGCGTGGCCCCGTAGCCACGCGGCTGCAGGAGATCCGGCGCCGGGCCGGGCAGTCCCCGCACCTGGTGGCGCTCGGGGGGATCGTCGTCCTGGGCGCGGCGCTGCGCTTCGCGACGCTCGACCTGCAGAGTTACCGCTACGACGAGGCGGTCACCGTGGCGCGGGTCCTGCACCCGAGCCTCTTCGACACGCTCTCCGCGGTCCCGCACAGCGAGTCGACCCCTCCGCTCTACTACCTCGTGGCGTGGCTGTGGTCGCGCCCCTTCGGCACCGGGGAGGTCGGGCTGCGCTCGCTCTCCGCCCTGGCCGGAACCGCCTCGATCGCGGTCGTCTACCTGGGCGCGGTCGCCCTGCCGCTGCCGCGCCGCGCCGGGCTGATCGCGGCGGCGATGGTCGCCGTCAGCCCGGTGTTGATCTGGTTCTCGCAGGACGCCCGCGCCTACGCCCTCGTCTTCCTCCTGACGGCCCTCTCCTTCCTCTTCTTCGCCAGGGCGCGGCGCAGCGGCGCGCGGCGCGATCTCTCCTGGTGGGCGGTCTTCTCCGCGCTGGCGATCGCCACCCATTACTTCGCCGGCTTCGTGGTCGCGCCGGAGGCGGCTCTGCTGCTGCTCTGGACGGGCCAGCGGCGGCGGGTCGGGGTGGCCGTCGGCGCCGTCCTCGCCGCCGCCGCGCTGCTGCTGCCGATCGCGCTGCAGCAGGCGGAAAACGCCCACGCGGGGTGGATCGCCAAGCAGCCGCTCGCCGAACGGCTCGAACGCGCCGGGGCGAAGCTGGTGGGAGACGACAACGGGAACGAGCACGACGCCCGGCAGCCGGGGCCGCTCCCGCTCGCCGTGCCGGCCGGGCTGGCGCTGGCGGGGCTGGCGCTGCTGGCCCTGATCGCCGACCGGCGCGAGCGCCGCGGCGCGGGCATCGCGGCGGCGGTCGGGGTGGCGGGAGTGGCCATCCCCCTCGTCCTCGGCGCCTTCGGCGCCGACTACCTCGACGGGCGAAACCTGATCCCGGTCTTCGTGCCGCTGGTCGTCGTCCTGGCGGCGGGCTTCGGAGTGCGCCGCGCCGGCTGGGCCGGGCTCGCCCTCGCCGGAGCCTTCTGCCTCTGCTCGCTCGCCTTCACGATCGAGATCGACCGGCTGCCGCGGCTGCAGCGGGAGAACCTGCGCCACGCGGCGGAGGAATTGGGGCCGGCGCGGCCCGACCGGGCGATCGTGACGATCCGCTACTCGGGCAACATGCCGCTGGAGTACTACCTCGGCGCCCACCCAGCCCACGCCCCCCTGCCGCCGCTACGGCAGATCGACCTGGTCGGCTCCAGGACCGCCGCCGAGAAGAGCGCCCGCCGCCTGCTGCCGCCGGCCTTCCACCGGGTCGCCTCGAAGCCCGTCTCCTACAACTTCACCCTCACCCGCTTCCGCTCCGCCCACCCCGCGCGGGTTCCCCTGCGGGTGCTGGAACAGGGCGCCCTGGTGGGCGGCGGCCGCTATTCCTCGGTGCTGATCGGCGGCTCGCGCTAGCGGCCCGCGGGCTTGCCGCTCTTGCCACCCTGGGCCTTCGCCTGCTTCTTCTTCGCCTTCGGCTTCGGCTTGAACGGCTGCAGGGCGTTGATGCTCGAGTAGCCGACGAGGTAGATGCGGCGGCCGTCGGAGACGACCGGGGTGTAGGTGCCGGTTTTGTAGTGGAAGACCTGGCGGCCGGTCTTCATGTCGTAGCCGTTGGTCCCGCCGCTGGTGAACTCCGCCACGTAGACGATGTCGCCGACGGCGGAGAGCGAGCCGATCACCGAGCCCCCTGCCGAGTGCGCCCAGCGCGTTTCGCCGTTCTTCGCGTCGAGCGCGTAGACGTTGCCGTCGAAGGAGCCGATGTAGACGGTCGGCGGCGTGTCCTGGGTGCTGGCCACGGTCGGGCCGGAGTAGACGTAGCCGCCGGTCGAGTGGGTCCAGGCGAGCGCTCCGTCCTTGAGGTCGTAGCTGTAGACGCGGCCGTCGTTGTTGCCGGCGAAGACGCGGCCGAAGGCCACCGCCGGGGTCGAGTAGAACTCGCCCCCGCTGCCGAACCCGTTGCCGAGCGAGCCGCTCTGCCACCTCAGCTTGCCGGTCTTGGCGTCGACCGCGTTCATCTTGCCGCCGTAGTCGCCGACGAAGAGGGTCCCACCGTAGTAGGCGGGCGCCGACTTGACCGGCCCGCCCAGGGTCGTCGCCCAGCGCTCGTGCCCGTTGCGGGTGCTGAGCGCGAAGAGCTGGTCGTTTTCGCAGCCGAAGTAGAGGGTGTCCCCCATCACCAGCGGGGAGGACTCGGCGCGCCCGGGCAGCGCGTGCTTCCAGAGGATCTTGCCGGTCTTCGCGTCCAGCTTCACCACGTGGCCGGGGACGAGGTTGACGATGTAGAGGCGGTTCTTGTAATAGGTGGGAGATGAGGCGTTGAGCCGGCCGATGCTGCGTTCCCACAGCACCTTGCCGGTGTTCGCGTCCAGCGCGAAGGCGTTGCCGCTGTTGTTGACCGCGTAGAGCGTGCCGTCGGCGTAGACCGGCGGGAACTCGAGCAGCGGCCGCTCGGTGTAGTGCCAGAGCAGGCGGAAGGGAGGCTTGACCCCCTTCGCCGGCAGGTAGCGGGTGCGGGCCGGGTTGAGGCCGAACATCGGCCAGTTGACCGTCTTCGCCTTCGGTTTCGGCTTGGGGGGCTTCTGGGGCTTGAAGGAGACGTTGGGGTTGTGGACGTCCGCCGGGCGCTTCAGCAGCTCATAGCCGACGGCGATCCCGGCGAGCAGCAGGACGGCGCCCACGGCGAGCCCGATCGTCAGCCGCCGGTGCTCACCCCAGAGGAACTTCTTCGGTTCGCGCCTCAGCCGCTCGAGATCGCGCCGCCAGGGCGCCTTTTTCGAGCTTTTCTTGCCGGGCGGAGGGGAGGGCTTCCTGGTCATCGAGAGAGTCGGTCATGGTAGGGGACCGACCTGAGGCGTCCGCTGAATTGCGGGCGCCTCTCGATCTGCGCTACTCGGCGACCGGGCCGGCCGTTGCGGCGCGTCGCTCCGACTCGGCGACGATGCCGTTGAGGAGCTGCTTGATCCCCAGCTTGACGACGGCGACCACGGCTGCGCCCGCAACCGGGATGGTCGGGATGGTGCGCACGGCGTAGGTGACCTTGGTGCCCGCGCCCGTCGGCTCCAGGGCCACGGTCCCGACATGGTCGCGCAGCGGCGCCCCGGAGAGCAGCCGGTAGGAGAAGCGGCTTGGCGGTTGGTAGCCGATGACCTCCTCGCGCAGCGGCGGCCCGACCGAGTGCAGGACGCGGATCGCCCCCACCCCGTTGGGCGCCGGATCGCCCTCCCGCTCCAGCTCGACCTTCCGCATCGGCGTGATCTCCGCATACCCCCGATGGTCGACCAGCACGTCGAAGACCACCTCGGGAGGTGCCGCAACCTCGCGCACAAGAGTGAAGCTAGCCACGGCGCAAGAGGCTATAGGGAGTCGGGCGCCCCTACCCCAACGTCCATTGCTGAGGGTCGGTCCCCTCGACCGCCGCGACCTCGCCGAGGATGGCCAGGTGGCCGAGGCAGGAGAGGACTATCTGCAGCACCCAGGCGCTGACCGGCGTGTCGAGGTTCTCCGAGCCGACGATCTCGCCGACGATCTCGAAGGCGGTCTTATCCCCGGCTGCCAGCGCCTCGCGCACCTTGCCGAGCAGCTCGTCGACCTGGCGCCGCGCCTCGGCGATCTTCGCCTCGGGGTCGCGAAAAGGGCGCCCGTGGCCGGGCAGGCAGAGGTCGACCGCCAGCGGCTCGACCTCGTCGAGGCTGCGCAGGAACTCGCCGACCGGGTCGGGGGTGTGGCCGTGGTCGAAGAAGAGGACGGTGCGGCCGAGCAGGTGGTCTCCGGAGATCAGCAGCCGGCGCTCGGGCTGGTGCAGGACGACGTGGGACGGCGCGTGGCCGGGGGTCTCGTGGACCTGCCAGGCGCCGAGGTCGGTCTCGACCTCCACCCCCGGGAGGAGGTCGCGGTCGGGCACCGCGATCGCGTCGATCCCGGTCTCCTCGTCGTCGCTGCGCGACTCGCGGTAGCGCTCCAGCGACGCCGCCGGCACGCCGCTCTGGCGGGCGACCTCGAGCCGCTGTTCCAGCGCCGCGGCCGGGTCGTCGGCGAGCAGGCGGACATGCTCCCAGGCCGGGTGCATCCACAGCTCGCAGCCGGCCCGCTCGGTTATCGGCGCCGCGAGCCCGTAGTGGTCGGTGTGGGAGTGGGTGCAGACGAGCAGCCGGATGTCCTCGAGGCCGAAGCCGACCTGGGCGAGGGCGAGGTCGAACTGGCGCAGCCGGTCCCTGCCGCCGATCCCGGTGTCGAAGAGCACGACACCCCCGTCGGAGGCGACCGCCCAGGCGTTGCCGTGCGGCACCCCGGGCCAGGGCAGCGGCAGCCGCAGCCGCCAAACTCCCGGCAGCACCCGCTCGCCGCGGGGCGCCTCGCGCTTCTTCTCACCGCTCACCCCGCGAATCCTCCCAGGCGCGCCCCGCCGGAAGCGTGACCCCCGTCAACCTCCGGGATCGCTCGAGCCGGGGCCTAGCTGGTCGCCAGGCCGATGGCGAGCAGCGGGAAGGCGATCATCACGCCCAGATAGGCGCCCATCGCGGCGCCGGTCTTGATGCTGGTCGTGCGCGACCTGGCGCCGCCGATGACGCCGACCAAGAAGACGAACGCCGCAATACCAAGGCCGATCCAAAAGACAGGAGGCATAACGTCGGCGAGATTACCGAACCCCGGGCCGAACCCCGGGGCCGACGGGCCGATTCCCGACGATATGCGTCGGTTTTCGGCCCGTCGGCGGGAGGTGGCCGCTCAGCGGGCCCGTCGGCGCCGGGGCCTGCCCCGGGCGAGCAGCCTTTCGACGCCGATCCAGAGCAGGCCGACGAGCAGCACCGGGACGCCGAAGAAGGCGATCACACCCAGTCCCGCGGCAAGATGCAGCACGATCGCGGCGAGGACGATCGCCGCCACCAGGTCGGCCAGCAGCGCGCGCCGGGCACGGGCCGCGGGGGAGATCCGTCGTGGCGCCCTCACCCGCCCGCCTTGCCCTTGGAGTAGACCGCGAAGAAGTCCCGTTCGTCAGGGGTCAGGTAGCGGGTCGGCTGCCTGAACATTTCGGGCAGCAGGTTCGACGGTTCGACCGCGCCGGGCCGGCGGTAGGTGATGAAGCTGGTCCAGTCTTCGTTGATGTCCAGCTCGAGCGCGCGGACCGCGCCGGCGCGCTGGAGGATTTTGGCCAGGGAGCCGACCGTCTGGTAGTTCGCCGCGACGTAGATCAGGTTGCCGTGGGGGTCGATGCCGAGCCCCGAGCGCCAGACGCGGACCGCGTTGTTGACGGTCGCCCCCCATTTCGGGCCGTCGCTGAGGTTGGGGTTGAGGCGGCCTTCGTAGACGATCGGCGGCAGGTTCTGCTTGGCGAACCAGATGTTAGGGCCGCCGGTCGAGCCGCCGTGCCAGCGGACGATGTCGATCCTGCCGTCGCGGTACTCGACCAGGGTCGCGATGCCGTCGACCATCGAGGCCACGGTGTGGCCGCGGTAGACCAGGCCCGCGTTCGAGGTTTCGAGCGGGAAGCCCCCGTTGAAGGTCGCGACGACGCGCTTGCGCAGGGCGTGCGGCACCTCGGCGGGCCCGCGGTGGGAGATTTTCGGCGGCTCGGCGAGGCCGGGCACGTAGTCGAGGTGGGTCCTGCTCGAGTCGATCCAGGCGACCCCGGCGACGAACTGGGGGTATTCGGGGTCGCTGCGGAAGGTCGCCAGCAGCACCGGCGGCCGCGGGCCGGCGTGGGCGGAGGCGGCATGCCACACGCCCTCCCCCTTCAGCGCCGGGTGGATCAGCGGCTTGATCGGCGGCGGCCGGTAGCGCCCGGAGGCGGCGACCCCGACCTGGGGCAGGGACTTCAGCGGCGGGCCGCCCTTGGCGGGCGCGGTCAGCGTGTAGTACCAGTCCTCGATCTGGGAGACGACCCCGTTGCCGCCGTGGGCGCGCATCCACTCGACGCTGGCGATGCCGAGGCTGATGTTGTGGGGGCCGCCGATTGAGCGAACGTAGGAGAGGCCGGCCGGGACGAGGCAGATGATCGTCGCCAACAACGCCACACGGCGCAGCCGCCGCCATGGCGGGATCCGAGCGGCGCCGCGGCGTCGGCTGATCGCGGTCACGAAAAGAGTCTGCATATCGTCGGTAAAACGATGCTTAGAGGTCTCTTAGGAAATTCACATCTTGGCTCCCGCGGCGTTCGGGGCGATCCTCGGGGCGGGAGGGGATAGGTTGAGCGCGTGAAGCTGCTCGCCTTCAGCGACCTGCACCGGGACCTGGGGCAGGCCGCCACCCTGGTCGAGATGTCGGCCGAGGCCGACGTGGTGATCGGGGCCGGGGACTTCGCCTCGATTCACGAGGGGCTGGAGGAGACGATCGCGGCGCTGGCGGCGATCGAGACGCCGGCCGTGCTGGTGCCCGGCAACAACGAGACCGCCGACGCGCTGCGCGAGGCGGCCGCCGGGTGGGGGGCCGCGACCGTCCTGCACGGCGAGGGCGCGACGATCGAGGGCGCCGAGTTCTTCGGCCTCGGCGCCGGAGTCCCGGTGACGCCCTGGGACTGGAGCTTCGACCTCGACGACGATGCGGCGGCGGCGATGCTCGCCCCCTGCCCGCAGGACGCCGTCCTCGTCCTGCACTCCCCCCCGCTGGGCCATTGCGACACCAACGGCGCCGGCATGCACTTCGGCAGCGAGGCGCTGCTGCGGGCGATCGAGGAGAAGCGCCCCCGCATCGCCGTCTGCGGTCACATCCACGAGTCGTGGGGCTGCGAGAGCCGGGTCGGCGAGACGCCGGTCCACAACCTGGGGCCTTCGGGCGCCTGGATCGAGCTCCAGGGCGCGTGACCGGCAGCGCCCCCAAGCGCCAGGGGCTCGTCCTCGCGGCGCTGATCCTGGTCGCCGCCGTCGCCAACCTCAACCTGGCGGTGGCCAACGTCGCCCTGCCCGACATCGGCAAGGCTTTCAACGCCGGCCAGACGACGCTCAACCTCGTCGCCGTCGGCTACAGCCTCGGCCTCGCCACCTCGGTCCTCTACCTCGGCGCGCTCGGCGACCGCTATGGGCGCAAGATGATGCTGCTGCTCGGCATGGGGCTCTCGATCCCCGCCTCCTTGCTCGCCGGCCTCGCGCCCTCGATCGGCGTCCTCTTCGTCGCCCGCCTGCTCGGCGGCGTCGCGGCCGGCATGGCCTTCCCGACCACGCTGGCGCTGATCACGGCGCTCTGGTCGGGAGCGGCGCGGACCAAATCGATCGCCCTCTGGTCGGCGCTCGGCGGCGCCATCGCCTCGCTCGGCCCGCTGCTCTCCGGCGCCCTGCTCGAGCACTTCGACTGGGGCTCGGTCTTCTTCGTCACCCTGCCCCTCGCCACCGTCGCTCTCTATATGGCGTGGCGCTTCGTCCCCGCCCACGTCAACGAGACGACCGACCCGGTCGACAACCCCGGCGGCATCCTCTCGATCCTGCTGGTCGCGGCGCTGGTCCTGGGAATCAACATCGCGCCGGTGCCGGGCAAGGGGACGCTGGCGATCGGGCTCGGCGTCGTCGCGATCGCCGCGGCCGCCGCCTTCGTCATCCGCCAGCGCCGCGCGCGCTCGCCGCTCTACGACCTCGAGGTGGCCGCGCGGCGCACCTTCTGGGTCGCGGCCTGCGCCGGGATCATCGTCTTCGGCTCGTTGATGGGGGCGATGTTCATCGGCCAGCAGTTCCTCCAGAACGTGCTCGGCTACTCGACCCTGGACTCCGGCCTGGCGATCCTGCCGGCGGCGGCGCTGATGGTGGTGGTCGCGCCGCGCTCGGCCAAGCTGGTCGAGGCGCGCGGCGCCCGCTTCACCCTGCTGGTCGGCTACGCCTTCTGCGTGCTCGGCTTCCTCGCCATGCTGCTGCTCTGGAAGGGCGGCATCCCCTACTGGAAGGTCGGCCTCGGCTACGCCCTGATCGGGATCGGCGTCGGCTTCGCCGGCACCCCCGCCTCGCACTCCCTGACCGGCTCGGTCCCGGTCACCCGCGCCGGGATGGCCTCCGGCACCGCCGACCTCCAGCGCGACCTCGGCGGGGCGATCATGCAATCGATCTTCGGCGCCCTGCTCACCGCCGGCTACGCCGCGGCGGCGAGCGCGGCGATCGCCTCCTCCTCCCACAGCGTCACCGAAAACGTCCAGGGCGAGCTGACCAAGTCCTTCTCCAGCGCCGCCGACACCGCCTCCCAGTACCCGCGCTACAGCAGCCAGATCGTCGCCGCGGCCAAGACCTCCTTCCTGCAGGGCGACCAGTGGGCCTACACCGCCGGCATCGTCGCCGTCCTGCTGGGCGCCGCCCTCGTCTTCTTCCTCTTCCCGAAGAGGGACGAGGAGCAGAGGCTGCTCGCGGAGTACCAGGCGGAGGACGCCAAGAGCGCGGCCTAACCGGCGGCGGCGAGCTGACGCTTACCGCCTGAGCCGGCGAGGCTGCTCGTCCCGTCGACAGGGGCGCGCTGACGCGGCGCGAGGCCAGGCCCGAGGTGCGAGCGGCGCTGGAGGCGTTGGGAGGGATGACGCGGGTGCCGGTCGAGGATGCCTGCGTAACGCGGGCGTCGGACACCCTACGGACGGCCACCTCCCGATTCAACCGCAGCATGCTGCGCCATGAAGTCCGCCGGGGAGAGGATCGGCGCCCCGCCGCCGAGGTCGAGGAGGTGATGGTCGCCGGAGACGAGGACGGCGTTTTGGCTGTGGGCGAGGGCGATCAGGTAGTCGTCGTCGGGGTCGGCCGAGCGCAGGGGCGGCGGGCCCTCGGGGTCGGCGGAGAGGAGGCCCTCGCGGCGCAGCATGTCGACATAGTCGCGCGCGGTGTCGAGATCCACGTAGCGGCGGAACTTCTCGCGCCCGAGCACCTCCTCCAGCTCCCTCAAGAGCAGTGAGGAGACGACCAGCTCCAGGCCGCCGGCACGGGCCTCCAGCAGGAGCTTCGCGGGGGCGCCGGTGGGGGTGATCAGGGCGGAGACGAAGACGCCGGAGTCAAGGACGACCCGCCGCACGCCTCTCCTTGCGCATGGCGTGGACCTCGGCGTCGGCGAGCTTCATCCCCTCCCCCTCCGGCGCCGGCTTCACCCGCGCCCAGATGTCTTGCAGGTCGTCGAGGCGCAGGTCGCGGCGCAGCGACTCCTCGATCACCTGCGAATCCCGCTTGCCAGTGCGCGCGGCTTTGATCTTGACGGCGCGAAAGACATCCTCGTCGAGGGTGACCGTTGTCCGCGTCTTCGGCATAGATGCACTATAGCATCGTGATGCGGTTGCAGATGAAGACGACGGGCAGCGCGAGAAGCGGCCGAGGCATGCCTCGCCTGAGGCGCGCTTGGGGCGCTCAGCACCGAGTAGGTCTCCGCGATCGTGTGGGCGATCAGGCTGCCGCGCGCCGCCGCCTCGGCGAGCGAGGGCAGGGTCAGTCAGGCCTCCAGCATCCGCTCGACCGCGGCGACGAACTCGGCGGCGCCGTCGACGTAGCGCCTGGCATCGTCCGCACTCGGCGTGGCGGCTTCGTAGTCAGCCCCCTCGCGAGCGGTCTGGGCATGCTGGGAGAGTCTGTAGAGAGCGTCGTCGAAGGCGTCGGTCATCACGTAGCGCTCCCGAAAGAGGTTCCAGGAGCCACGGTGGGTGCGGGCGTGCTCGTCACCCTCCGAGAGGGCGGCGCGGGCGGCATAGAGCATCGAGTAGTAGGCGGCGCTGACGGCGAGATCG
>DATMRN010000145.1:0-3002 GCA_035566275.1 Solirubrobacterales bacterium
CACTCCTTCGATGCCCGGCCCCCTGTGCTGCACCCGCCCCGCGCCGCTCACTCCACCCGCGCCAGCGCCAGCTCTTCGCGCCCGGCCTCGTCGCCGAAGTAGGCCGTCACCACCATCTGCGCCAGCTCGGGAATCGCCGCGTGCAGGCCCTCGACGTCGCCGTCCATCAGCCGCGCGCACACGCACTCCTCGATTGCCCCTACCATGAACAGCGCAGTCATAGGAGGTGGAGAGTGGCGAGACTCGGTCTCGCGGCGCGCGCCGTCGACGGCGCGGGTGAGGTGCTCAAATACTTCCTCTCGTTTGGCCAGCGCCGGCCCGCCGGCGACGTGGACCTCGATCAGCAGGCCCTTGGCCGCCAGCGGCCGCTCGGCGGCGAAGCCGGCCAACTCCCCAAGCGCCGCCCGCAGTCCCTCGCGCCAGCCGCCGGCCGCCACCGCGACGCCCAGCAGCGCCCCGCAGAGCCGCCCGGCCTCGAGCCGATAGGCCGCCGCGTAGCACTCGGCCTTGTTGGCGAAGAGGCCGTAGAACTGGGTTCGGTTGCCGCCGTAGTACTCCAGCACCCGGCTCACCGAGACCTCCCGATAGCCGAGCTCGCCGCTGGCGATCAGCATCGCCTCCATGATCGTTTCGCGCAGATGGCTGGGCTCTCGACGCGGGCTCTCATGAATCCGCGCCAGCTCCTGACGCGGCGTCCCTGCGGACCCGCGCCCGGCGCCACTTCCGTTGCTCGCATCGAGGGCTTTCTCTTGCATCGGTCCCCAGCCGCCGCGCGGAGTGTCGCTTTCGGTCTCCTCGGCTCCGCACGCCTAGCTATGAAAACGCTATCACTCTTAATTGGAGACGTAATCCTCAATACCCCAACCCAGCCCGGCGCAGAGGCCGCGGCCTTCCCCCGCGGTTGCGCCAGTCCCCTCCAGCGGGCGATATCCTCGGGCTATGGCGTCCCTTCCCGAGCCTCTTGCCAAGACCGCGGCCGGACGCCACCAGCTCCCCCGCGAGGTGGTCGAGGAACACCAGCGCGACCGCATCGTCGACGCCACGATCGAGACCTTCGCCAAGCGCGGCTACCAGGGCACCACGGTCGACCACATCGTCGCCGCCGCCAGGATCGGCGTCGGCAGCTTCTATGCCCTCTTCGACGGCAAGGAGGACTGCTTCCTCGCCGTCTACGACCGGATCGCCGCCGCCGCCCGCGAGCGGATCGGCGCCGCGGCGGCGGCGCAGGCCACCTGGCCCGAGCAGGTTTGCGCGGCCCTTGCCTCGCTGCTCGAGCTGATCGCCGCCGAGCCGCTTCGCGCTCGCATCGTCCTCGCCGAGGCGCAGACCGCCGGCGACTCCTCGTTTGCCCGCCACGAGGCCGTCCTCGACGAAGTTGCGCTGCTGCTGCGGCCCGGACGGGCGCTGAGCCCACGTCCCGAGCAGCTTCCGCCCACCCTGGAGGAGGCGATCGTCGGCGGCGTCGCCTGGCTCTTGCACCAGCGCCTGGTGATGGGCGAGCTGGAGGGGATCGAGGGGCTGTTCCCCGAGCTGGCGCTGATCGCCCTCGAGCCCTATCTGGGCGAGGTCGAGGCGAGCGCGCTGATCGCCACCGCCGCTGGCGCGCAAGCTCCCGCCTAAGCGGGCCCCGAACCGGCCGCCGCCCTCTCGCCGCACGCCCCCTCGCGCGGAGGGTGGGCTAGGGGTGGCGCGGCTCGCCGAGCGAGACGCCGTGCGCGAGCGCATCTGCGAGGCGATGATCGACCTCGTCCTCGAGCGCGGCTATGAAGGGACGAGCGTCGAGATGGTCCTTGAGCGCGCCGGCGTCAGCCTCGAGGACTTTGAGAGCCATTTCGCCGGCAAGGCCGAATGCGCGGGGCAGATCCTCGATTGGTGGAGCGATGAGTACCTGCGCCAGGTTTGGACCGCCTACCAGAGCCACGGAGCCTGGCGCGACAGACTGCGCGCCGCCGGCTACGCCTCGGCGCGCGTCTTTGAGCGCCACCCCCGCGAGGTCCGCTTCTGCCTGGTCGAGATGACCCGCGCTGGCAACGTCCATCAGGCCAAGGTCGAGCTGAGCGTGCGCAGCACCGTCGACATGATCGACGCCGGCCGCCAGGAGCTCGACGACCCCGACTCGATCTCGCGTTCGGTCGCCGAATGGGTCGCCGGCTCCTTCATGGAGATGGCGATGAAACGGCTCTCTGAGACCACGGAGCTCCAGGTGAGGGAGCTCGTCCCCCAGCTCATGTACACGGCGGTCCGCCCCTACCTCGGCGCCGAGGTCGCCGCCGAGGAGCTGAGCATCCCGCCGCCGGTAGAGGGGGAGCTCGATGGTTGAGGACGCCGACCGCCGCGCTGCGCCTGGCCGGCCGGACGCCCGCGAACGCATCCTCGAGGCGATGCTCGATCTCTCCGCCGATCAGGGCTATGAGCTTGTCAGCGTCGACGCGATCCTCGAGCGAGCCGGCGTGACCCAGGCCGACTTCGACGCCAACTTCGCCAGCCTCGAAGACTGCGCCCTGCAGCTCGTCGACGACTTCCTGCCGCCGATCGCCGAGAGGATCCAGGCTGCCTATTCCGCCGAGGAGCGCTGGCCCGATTCGCTGCGCGCCGCCTCCTATGTGCTCGCCGATTGGATCGCCGAGCACCCACGCGAGGCTCGCTTTGGCGTGGTCGAGATGCTCAAGGTGAGCGAGTTGGCCCGCGCCCGCCGTGAGGCTGTCTTCATGACTTGCGTTTATATGATCGACGCCGGGCGCGATCGGTGTGAGGACCCGGCGGGCGCGCCCGACCTGGCCGGCGAGCGGGCGATCGGCTCGCTGGCCGAAATGCTGACCAAGACGCTGCGCCAAGGTCCGGCCGAGCCCCGCAAGTTCGTGCCGCAGCTGATGTATCTCGCCGTGCTCCCCTACCTGGGCCCCGAGAGCGCCCGCGAGGAGCTGAGCATCCCGCCGCCGCCCGAGGCCGAGGAGGGAGGAGGCTGAGACGACCTCGCCGAAAACAACAGCGCACACGAGGGT
>DATMRN010000146.1:0-2948 GCA_035566275.1 Solirubrobacterales bacterium
GCCTCGATGTCGCGCCGCTGCTGAGGGGTGTAGCCGCCGCGGTAGGGGGCGATCCGCTCCGCCAGCTCGGGCTTGCCGCGGGCGGTCAGGTTGTCGCGGGCGAAACGCTGGATCAGCTCGATCCCCCGCCTGCTCTTCAGGAAGCAGATCGTCCGCACGTCGTGGGCGACCAGCTCGGCGAGCAGGTCGGCCGCCTCGGAGAGCGCCGAGCGCCGAGCGCCGGTCGCCCTGTCGATCAGCGGCGGGTTCCACATCGCGATCTCCCGCCCCGCCCGCGGCGCGCCGTCGTCGTCGATCAGCTCGAACGGCGTCCCGACCAGCTGCTCGGCCAGCTCGACCGGGTTGGCGATCGTCGCCGAGGCGAGCAGGAAACGCGGCTCCGCCCCGTAGGCGCGCGCCACCCGCCGCAGCCGCCGCAGCACGTTGGCGACGTGGGAGCCGAACACCCCGCGGTAGGTGTGGGCCTCGTCGACGACGACCCAGCCGAGGTTGGCAAGAAAGTCGCCCCAGCTCTTGTGGTTGGGCAGCAGCCCGACGTGGAGCATGTCGGGGTTGGTGAGGACGAGGTTGTTGCGGCGGCGGATCGCGGGGCGCTCCTCGCGCGGCGTGTCGCCGTCGTAGATCGCCTCGCGCAGGCCGGGCGGGCGCAGCTCGCCGAGCTTGCGCGCCTGGTCCTGGGCAAGGGCCTTGGTCGGGTAGAGGTAGAGGGCGCGGCGCTTGGGGTCGCGGGCGATGCCGTCGAGGACGGGGAGGTTGAAGGCGAGGCTCTTGCCGGAGGCGGTGCCGCTGGTGATCACGAGATTGGAGGAGGCGGCGGCCGCGAGCGCCTGGCGCTGGTGGGAGTAGAGGCGCTCGACCCCTGCCGCGCGCAGTGACTCGGCGAAGCCGGGGTCGAGCGAGGCGGGCAGCGCCACCCGCCGCGCTCTGCGCTCGTCCTCGGCGCCCTCGGCGACGACGCGCCCGTCGCGCCGGGCCGGGTCGATCGCGATCGACCAGGGCGACTCCAGCAGGCTGGCGGCGCCAGGCGTCGTCATGCGGTGTCCTCAGTCGCCCGAATAGCGCTGCTATTCGAGCTTCCTGCGTCCTTGCCTGACGACGCCTGGATCGCGCCGGCAACCTTGACGGCCTGCAGCGAGCTGCGGTCATGGATTCGAAGGACGTCGGCGCCACCCCGCACCGCCAGCGCCACCGCGGCGACGGTCCCCCACTCCCTCTCCTCCGCCGGCAGCCGCCGCTCCCACGTACCGGCGAGCACCGCCCCGATGAAGTCCTTGCGCGACAAGGAGACATAGAGGGGAAACCCCAGCCCGCGCAGCTCGTCGAGCCGCCGCAGGATCTCCAGATCCTGCTCGGGGCTGAGGTCGAAGTCGAGTCCAGGGTCGATGGCGATCTGCTCCTCTGCCACCCCAAGCCCCCGAGCCACCCCGACTCTCCCCTCGAACCAAGACTTCAGGTGATCGACAACATCACCGTACTCGCGCCACGCCCGGTCCACCCGCGGCGCCCCCTCGATGTGCATCAGCACGTACCCGCACCCAGTCTCGGCAACCAACCCGAACATCTCTTCCGACCCGCCGGAGATGTCGTTGACGACCACGGCCCCCGCCCCCAACGCCCGTCGCGCAACCTCGACCGAGAAGGTGTCGGCAGACACCGGAACCCCAGCCCCGGCCAACCCCTCGATAGCGGGAACCAACGCCGCGGCCTCCTCCTCCACCCCAACGGGAGGACCGCTCCTAGCCGCAACAGCCCCCACATCCAGCATGTCGAACCCCGCTCGAACCAGCTCCAGCCCATCCTCAACGGCGCGGTCTGGAGTGCCACTTCGAGCTCCCCCAAACATCGAGTCGGTCGTCACGTTGACGATCCCGGCCGCCACCGGCTGGTCAAGCTCCAGCACGCGATCGGACAATCGCCAGCTCACCAAGCCGCTCCTCGTGCGGGTGGCGCGGAGGAGGGGCCGAGAACGGAGCCGCTGCACCGCCCGCAGGCCCCTCCCCCGTGACAGGACCCGCACGCCGAGCGCCTAGTGCCTAGTCCGTCCATCGCCCAGCTACCGTAGCGACCACCCGATGTCCCTGAAGTGCGTCTACACCGACCTCGACGGAACCCTGCTCGGCAAGGGCGGCTCGCTGTTCCGGGATTCCGAGGGCGGCTTCTCGACGATCCAGACGCGGGCGCTGGAGGCCTGCCACCGGGCGGGGGTGGAGGTCGTCGTGATGTCGGGGCGGCGCGAGGCGCAGGTGCTCGAGGACGCGCGGCTGATGGGGCAGGACTCCTACATCTACGAGGCCGGCTGCGCCTTCGTGATCGGCGGGGAGACCACCGTCCTCAACGGGGAGATGGCGCCGAGCGCGAACCGCACGATCTACGAGCAGATGGAGGACCGCGGCCTCCCGCAGATCCTCTTCGACCGCTTCGACGGCCGGCTCGAGTACCACACCCCCTGGCACACCGACCGCGAGCACTCCCACCTGTTCCGGGGCGAGGTGGACGTGGCGGAGGGCAACCGGGTCCTCGCCGAGCGCGGCCACGCCGACGTGCGGCTGCTCGACAACGGGGCGATCAACCGCCCGATGCCGGGGATCGAGACGACCCACGCCTACCACCTCGTCCCCCGCATGGTCAGCAAGGCGGCGGCGGTAGCCGCCCACGCCCGGGCGCGCGGCTACGAGCGCGCCGAGTGCATAGCGGTCGGCGACTCGGTCGAGGACCTGGAGGTGGCCGCCGCGGTCGGCCGCTTCTTCGTCGTCGCCAACGGGCCCGAGCGCGACCCCGGCCTGCGCGCCGCACTCGGCGCCTGGGACAACGCCACCGTCACGGTGGGCCGCATGGGCGACGGCTTCTACGAAGCCGTCGTCTCCACCCTGGTCGAGCGGCGCTGACGCCAAAACCCGCCGATGGGCCTAAAACATCCGATATACGGATGTTTTAGGCCCATCGGCGGG
>DATMRN010000147.1:0-7153 GCA_035566275.1 Solirubrobacterales bacterium
CTTCGCCAGCTGCCGCGGAGGTGTCGATGCCGCGCCAGTGGTAGAGGACGCGGGGGACGTGGACTACCTTCCGCGCCCGCTCGGTCACGCGCAGCACGAGGTCCCAGTCCTGGGAGCCCTCGAACTCGGAGTCGAAGCCGCCGACCTCCTCGACCAGCGAGCGGCGCAGGACGCTGAGGTGGCAGGTGTACATCTGGGTCCGCATCCGCTCCGGCGACCAGTCCGGCTTCAGGAACGGGCTGAGGTGGAACCCCGCTTCGTCGATCTTGTCTTCGTCGGTGTAGAGATAGTCGACCTGCGGCTGGCCGCGGATCGCCTCGTCGACGAGCGCGAGCGCGTCGGGGTGGAGCTTGTCGTCGTGGTCGAGGAGGGCGACGAACTCACCTTCCGCAAGCGCGAGCGCGTCGTTAGAGGCGACGACGATGCCGCCGTTCTCGGCGCGGACGGCGAGCTTGATCCGCGGCTCCTCGCCGGCGACGCGCTCGAGCACCTGTCGCAGCTGCGGCGAGCGGGCGGCGTCGTCGACGAGGCACAGCTCCCAGTCCCCGAAGCTCTGCGCGCGAACCGACTCCAGCATTGCCCACAGCACCTTCACCGGTGTTTCGTATACCGGGGTGACGATCGAGAAGCGGGGTGGGGTCACGTCAGCGGAGAACGCGCTGGAGCAGCCGGATCATGCCCTGGAGCAGGCGTGTCGCGCCGGGGATCGGGATCCGCGCTGCGGCGTTGGCGAGCCGCTGCGATCCTTGTTCGATCATCGCCAGGCGCCCGCGGGCGGCGCCGAGTTCGGCGTCCCTGGTGATCAGCAGGTCGCGCAGACGCAGCACCTCCTCCTTTTCCCGGGCGAGTTCGGCCTCGAGCTGCTCGGGCGCATCGGGCTGGCGGAGCTGGGACACCTCGGCTGGAGTCGGGCGACTCGGCATCGCAGGCGAGTGTACTCAGAGATCCTCGGCGATCCGCGGCGCCTCGCGGTTGAAAATCCAGACTGCAAAGGCGCAGAGGCCGACGAAGATCGCCGCCGCCGGCAGGAGGCCGAGCCAGCCGCCGGCGGCCTCGACCGCGGTCGGCGCCTGCGGTTCGGCCAGGATCCAAACCCGCACCTGCTCGAAGATCACCGCCAGCGGGTTGATCATCAGCAGCTGTTCGATCGTGTTGCCGTCTTTGGAGGTGGCGAAGGTGACCGGATAGAGGATCGGCGTCGCGTAGAAGAGCACCTGAGCGACCACGATCCAGATGATCGCGACATCGCGGAAGCGCACGTAGAGGACCGAAAGCGCGCTGCTAACGGCGGCGGTGAGGGTGAAGAGGAAGAAGAAGGCGACCGGGAACAGGAGCCAGGTCCAGGTCGGGTCGACGCCGAAGGCGAAGATGAAGACGAGGACGATGATCAGGTTGAGGCCGAGGTTGAAGGCGCCGGTGAGGACCGTCGCGAGCGGGATCACCAGGCGCGGGAACTGGGTCTTCCGCACCACCCCCTCCTGGGCGACGACCGAGTTTACACCGCTCGTCGTCGCTTCCTGGAAGAAGCCGTAGAGGACGATCCCCATCAGCAGCATCACCGGGTAGTGGTCGACTTCCTTGCTTCCGACTTTGAACACCCGGGTGAAGACGAAGAGGAGGACGCCGAACAGCATCAGCGGCCTGATCAACGACCACAGGTAGCCGAGGATCGTGCCGAAGTAGACCCGCTTGAACTCGGTCACCGACATCAGCCAGAGCAGGTCGAAGAAGCGCTGCCAGCCGCCGCCGAGCGCGGAGGGCCCGCGCACCTTGCGCAGCTCGGTGTCGGCCGCGATCTCGTTCACGCTTCCCCGCTCTCGATTACGGTCGTCGTCTCGTGCGGGAGCGAGACGAGGCCGTGCTCGTTGGGCCCGCCGAAGGCGACGAAGTCGATCGCGTTGGGCAGGTAGAGGACTACGTCGCCGCCGTAGAGCCGGTTGATGCCGCAGTTGACGAAGTAGTGGCCTGAGACGAGCAGGTTGTCGATCTGGGTCTCGATCGTAAAGCGCTCGCCGTTCGCGATCTGCAGTGGCGTCCCGCCGCCGACGACCGCTGCGAACTGGGAGACGCCGACGCCGTCGCCGTTGACGAGCAGGTAGCCGACGGTGAGCCCGTCGAAAGTCTCGGTCGCCTCGAGCTCGATCCGGACCCGGATCCGTTCGCCGTGCTCGACCGAGCCGAGCCGCTGTCCCCCCTCGTCGACGAGGGAGACGTCGTGCACTTTGAGGCCAGTCTCGCCATTGTCCGCGCTGGCGGCACCGCCGGCGGACGAGCCCGCGCGCTCGAAGTTGAGCCGCAGGTAGCGGCGCCCGACCTCGCCGGGGTCGCCGATGTGGGCGATCCGGCCCTCGCTGATCAGCATCGCGCGGTCGCAGTACTCCTCGACCGTCGCCATCTCGTGGGTGACGAGGACGATCGTCTTGCCGGCGGCTTTCATCTCGCGGAAGGCGTCGGCGCACTTCTGCTGGAAGGAGGCGTCGCCGACGGCCAGCACCTCGTCGATCAGGAGGATGTCGGCGTCGACCTCCAGCATCAGCGAGAAGGCCAGTCGCACCAGCATTCCCGAGGAGTAGTTCTTCAGCTTCAGGGCGATGAACTCCTCGAGTTCGGCGAACTCGACCACGGCATCGAGCCGGTCGCGGGTCTCCTGCGGCGAGAGCCCCATCATCACCCCGTTGAGGACGACGTTCTCGCGAGCGCTGAGCTCGGCGTTGAAGCCGACTCCGAGCTCGATGAACGGCGCTAGGCGGCCGGCCATTCGGATCGTGCCGGAATCCGCCCGGTAGATGCTGGCGAGCAGCTTCAGCAGGGTGCTCTTGCCGGAGCCGTTGCGGCCGACGATGCCGAAGAACTCGCCCTTGCGAACCTCGAAGGAGACGCCGTCGAGCGCGTGCAGCTCGCGGTAGTCGCGGGCGGCGAAGGGCCGCACCATCCGCTCTTTCAGCGAGTCGACCCGGTGGGTCGGGATGCGGAAGGACTTGTGCAGGTCCTCGACCTGGATCGTCGGCGGGCCCAGCGGCGGGCGCGGGTTGCCGCCCTCGGGCGGGCTGTGGTCGGCGGTTGCTTGGTCGACGGGCATCGGGATTGGGCGAAGTCCCTGCAGCGACCACGGAGGGCCGCATCGGGAACGCTAGCGGTCGCTGTACGTGTCAGGCTGCGCCGCGTGAACCGTGTCGCCAAGGTGGCCGTCGTCATCCCGAGTTGGAATTCGATCGCCCTGCTGCCGCCCTGCCTGCGTTCGCTCGGCGAGCAGGGGGAGGGGATCGAGCTCCTGGTCGTCGACAACGGCTCCAGCGACGGCTCGGTTTCCTACCTCGAACACGAGGGCGTGCCGCATGTCTCGCTGCCGCGCAACGCCGGCTTCGCCGCCGCCGTCAACCTCGGGGTGGCGCGGGTCGCCGCTCCGGCGGTCCTCGTCCTCAACGCCGACACCGTGCTTGAGCCGGGGGCGATCGCCGCGCTCCTCGGCGCCCTCGAAGCCGACCCGGCGCTGGGCGGCGTGCAGCCGCGGATCCTGCAGCGCGAGGGCGAGGCGCCTAGCGACCTCGGGGCCGCCCGCCTCTACAGCGCCGGCCAGGCGCTGACCCGCGACGGCCGCGCCCTCGAGCTCGCGGCCGGCGAGCCGCAGCGGCCGCAGTACCTGGCGCCGCGCGAGGTCTTCGGCGTCTGCGGCGCTGCCTGCCTGCTGCGGCGCGAGCTCTTCGACCGGCTCGGCGGCTACGACGAGCGCTACTTCGCCTTCTACGAGGACGTCGACCTCAACGTGCGGGCGCGGATCGCCGGCTGGAGCTTCGCCTACGTCCCGGAGGCGGTCGTCTGGCACGTCGGCAACGCCTCCTGGCAGGAGGGCTTCGCGCGCCCGGGGGCCGAGAACGCGCGGCTCGTTGCCCGCAACCGGCTCGCCACCCAGGCGAAGTTCATGCCGGCCCGCGCCCTGCCGCGGATCGCCGCGGTCGAGGTTGGTGCACTCGGCCGGGCATGGCGACAGGGGCGCTTGCGGACGACCTTGCGCGGCAAGCTCGCGGTCCTGCCTTGGCTGCCGGCGCTGGTGCGCGAGCGTCGGCGCCTGCGTGCCGGCGGCGAGATGGCCCTCGCGCGGAGCTGGCTCGGCGACCGCGGCTAGCGCAAGGCGCCGCCGGCGGCGGCTGGACTTTGACCCGGTAGAAGTTGAAGCTGAGCGGGCCGTCGGCGCCTTCGATTGCGATGTTATTGACGGGGGGCAGCTGGGCGAAGGCGTCGGCGCTGTCGAGCTTCGGGTCACGGGAGACGATCAGGCCGTCGCCGGTCGTGCCGGGGACGAGCCGGTAGCGGACTTCGCCGTCGTTGAGGACGGCGTAGCGCGGGCTCGGCCGCCAGAGCAGCGAGCCGAGCCGTTCGATGCCTTCAACCCCGGCCCCCTTCAGCCGTAGGACGACGAGTTCGCCGGGGCCGGCCTGGGGGACGGGGATCGTCTCCCCGGGCTCGCCGTCGCGGCTGGAGATCGGTTCCGGCGGGCCGCAACGGTCGGCGGTGCGGGTAAGCAGCTGCCAGGCTTCGCTCGCTTCGACCGGGGCGAAGTTGCAGACGATCGCCAGGTTCTGTTCGGGCGGGTCCCAGGCGGGGAGCCGTTCTTCGAAGCCGCGGCCCCCGAGCGAGGGGTCGAGCCCCGCCGGGTTCTCGCGCAGGATCACCTGCGGGCCGTCCGGGTCTTCGACGGCGGCCGCGTTGAGGCGGTCGAGCTTGGGGGTGTAGGCGGTGTAGTTCTGGAACACCGGCAGCGGCGACCAGTCCAGTTCGTAGGCCCAGGCGACGCCGATTTCCCAGGGGTCGATCGCGACCCTCTTGTCCCGCAGCTGGGCGAGCATCCGCGGTTCGAGCTTGAAGGCTTCCTGCAGGCTCGCCCGCGACTGGTCGACGACCTGCTGGCGCTTGCCGGGTCGGATCAGCAGTTCCGTCGTTTCCTTGAAAGCCTTCAGGTTGCCGATCACGTCCAGCTTCGCCGGGTTCGGGTAGGCGTGGAAGAAGACCGCCGCGATCGCTGCGGTCGCGACCAGGGAGACCGCCGCCCGCTGCCGCGTCCACGACATCAGCAGCCAGATCCCGAGCATCGCCGAGAGCGCCAGGGCGACGTGGCCGGGCTCGAAGCGGACGATCCCGTACTTGAAGGTGACGAAGGCGGCGACGACGGTCAAGGCGATCCCGAGCCGGCGCGCGCGGCGGTCACGAAAGTCGGCGCGGGTGCTGGCCGCGACCAGGGCGAGGGCGATCACCACCAACGTCGCCGCGTTCCAGGCGGGGGCGACGTCGACTGCCATCGCTTCGTTGTAGCCGGAGGCGACCTGGAAGCCGTTGACGGCGTAATCCCAGAGGCTGCCGAGCGACTGGCCGGCGGCCAGCCAGAGCACCAGCAGGCCGCCGACGAAGACGGCGCCGAACAGAGTCCACTGCTTGCGGTCGGCGCGGGCACCGGTCAGGCCGAGCAAGCAGATGACGAGGATCGGTGGCCCCATCGAGAGCTTGACCAGGCACTGGCTGGCGCTCAGCGCACCGCCGCCGTAGACCAGTATCGGCAGCGCCAGGCCGGGGCGGTCCTCGCGCAGCGCCGCGTAGCACCAGCCGACGGCGAGCAGCAGCGGCAGCTGCTCGAAGTCGAGGCTGGTGGCGAAGAAGAGGAAGGCGACGAGGGCAGCGCCGAGCAGCCCGAGGCTGCGCTTCAGGGCCCAGGTGAGGGTGACGGCGAAGGCGACGTAGATCGCGGCGCTGTAGAGGTAGGCCACCACCGCCAGCCAGCTGAACCAGAGCGAGGGCCAGGCGAGGAACCCGAGCGGGCCGTACGTGAAGACGATTTCGTTGCCGAAGTCCTTGCCGTCGTGGATGGCCATGTAGAGGCCGCCCATCCAGCTCGAGTCGAGCCCGGTGGTCGGAACGCCGAAGGCGAGGCGCCAGGAGAGCAGGGCGACGAGCAGGCCGGCGACCACGATCCGCCGCCGGCCCCCCAGGTAGCGGTCGAAGGCTGCTACGGCTGCCACGAGCCGGGGAGCATAGCCCCAGCCTCAGCCGCGTCGGCGGCGCCGCAGCGCCAGCGCTTGACGGGCGGAGATGTCGAGCAGCGGCGCTCCGTCGAGGTCGCGGGGCTCCCGCCCGCCGCCGTCACGCCAGCCGCGCCAGCGCCCGCCGACCCCCTTGGCGCTGCGGTCGAACAGCAGCTGGCCAGCGCAGATCGCCCCCTCGCAAGCGAGGACCCGCAGCGCCAGGCTTGGGTGCGACATCACTCCGTAGCGCCGCAGCATGTAGCCGCGGCTCCAGCCGGTGCGGGCGAACTTCTCGCCGCTCTTGGCGCCGAGGCTCGCCGAGTAGGCGTGCAACGCCCTCGCCTCGGGGGCGAGGCGGCAATGCGCCCCGGCGCCCGCCATCCGCAATGCCAGATCGAGGTCCTCGTAATAGAGGAAGATGCGCTCGTCGAAGCCGCCCACCGCCTCGAACGCCGCGCGGCGGTAGAGCGCAGCGCCCCCGGTCGGTCCCAGCGGGTTCGGCGCCGCCCGCGCCACTGAGAGCGGCTCGCCGTGCAGGTAGTCGAAGCCCATCAGGGTGCGATCGGCGACCACACCGGCGGAGTCGATCAGGCCGGGCGAGCGTTCCTGGACGAGCACGCCGGCGACCGTCTGGGTGCTCTCGTCGAGGGCGTCCAGCATCGCCTCGATGAACTGCGGCTCGCACTCGGTGTCGTTGTTGAGCAGGATCAGCGGATCGGCAGGCCGCTCGCGCACGGCGCGGTTGATCGCCGGCCCGAAGCCGACGTTCCGTCCCAGCTCGAGCACGGATACCTCCGGAAACTCCTTACGAACCAGGGCTACCGAGTCGTCCGTTGAGCCGTTGTCGACGAGCACGACGTCGGCCGGCCGGGTCTGCTCTCGCAGGCTTCGCAGCACCCGCTCGAGATGCCGGGAGCCGTTGTAGTTGGGGATGTAGACGGCGGGTCGCACGGTTTGTTCGCCCAGTAGGGTTGCAGCCTCGCATGGAGCCTTTGAAGGGACTGATTCTCTCCGGCGGGGCGGGCACTCGGCTGCGCCCGATCACGCACACCTCGGCGAAGCAGCTCGTGCCTGTCGCCAACAAGCCCGTGCTCTTCTACGGGATCGAGGCGCTGGTCGATGCCGGGGTTACGGAGATCGGG
>DATMRN010000148.1:0-28876 GCA_035566275.1 Solirubrobacterales bacterium
ATCCGTGGGAGGTCTCAAACGGGTTCGTCACTGTCTCCAGTTCGGCAACGCCACCGACGACGATCGCACCCAACGGCTTTCCCCTGGGAAGCGAGACCGGACCTGTGGGCCTGACTACACCGGGAGCCCCGGTGACCATTGCCGCGAAATTGGCCGGGAGCGCGACCAACTGCACGGCAGACTCGAAAGTCTCCGTCGTGATCGCGGTGACTCAGGCCAAGTAAGCCGAGGCGACCCGGCGAAGCGGGAGCCAAGGGGCTCCCGCTTCGCCGAGCGCCGCGACTTCTGAATCCCGTCCATTCGGCTTGACAGCGTCCGGACGGGCTGAAAGGGTCCGACCGAGAACTGAGTAGAGGGACCCCCACAGGTGGCGGGTCGTCCCCGCTCCTTCCTCGTCCCCCAACCAAGGAGATCCTTCGTGAAGCAGATCCGCAAGCGACTCACCTACGCGAATGTGATGTCGTCGATCGCCGTCTTCCTCATCCTCGGCGGCGCGACCGCCTTTGCCGCCGGGCAGCTCGGCAAGAACACCGTCGGCACCAAGCAACTGAAGAAGAACTCCGTCACCAGCGCGAAAATCAAGAACGGCGCGGTGACCGGCGCCAAGGTAAATCTCGCCTCGCTAGGCACGGTGCCGAGTGCGACAAACGCCAACAACGCCAGCCAACTGGGCGGTATCCCTGCATCCGGCTATACCCGCAACGATTGCGGTTCGCTGACTGGTCAGATCAAGGGTTTTGCACGCATCAACAATGCGAGCGTCAGCACTACGACGCTTAGCACAGCGGGCGTCGAAACCCCCTACAATTGCAGCGGAAAATCGGTCCTTGCCAGGAGGTTCTCGACTGGCAAGTACGAGGTGAAATTCACCGAAAGTCCGGTTGCAATCGCGCTGGCGACTCCGCTGGAGGCCAGCGGCTCTGAAGTCTGGGACGTCAATTCAACCTCTGTCAATCGCGTCGGCGTCGGGGACTTCTTCATCCAGATCTGGAACAACCCGACCAACACTTTCTTGAGTGATTCATTTGCGATCCTGACTCCTTGAGTCAGCGCGTCGAGTCTCACTGACTCGGCGCGTTCAAATTGCCCGCGAAGTGTGCTTTGGGGGGAGCGCGCCGGTGGCCTCGGCCTCGGCGCGCTTCGCCCAGCGGTTCAGCTCTCGGCGGGCTAGGCCCATTTGTGGACCTCGTCGGGGCCGTCGGCTAGGTGGAGCATTCGGCTGAAGCGCCAGAGGGCGGAGATGGAGGTGTTCGTGGTCAGGTCATGCAGCGCATTCGCACCAGCAGTGCAGCTGACGGAGTGACCTTGCCTGTGGTGTAGGTGGACAGTCGGGAGGCCGAGGTGCCCACGCGGGATGCGAACTCGGCGCGAGAGAGTCCCGAGGCTAGTACGAGCCGGTTGATCTCGGCCGCTACCGCGTCGCGCTCCGATGCTTCGGCGGCTTCGCGGGCTCGCGAGGTTGCTCGCTCCATCGCCGTGGCGACTCCGTAGGGGCGGCTGTAGGTGAGCACCTCCTCGACTCGGCGGGCGACCGGGCCCCATGGCTCCGCCCGGATCGCGTCCGCCAGGCGGCGCCAGTGCTCCAGCCCGCCTCGCTCTAGCGCGGTCTGGATCGCCTCCTGTGGCCACTCCGAGACTGGATCGTCCGGAGAGGCGTCAACGTTGCGGAAGGCAAGCGCGCTCATTGGATCACCATTCGCGCGGCGACGTCTCCCAAGACGCCCGTGACGGCGCTCCAATCGCTCCAGCGCTTGCGCAGGCGCCGGTAGGAGGGGAGCTGGTCGATGACGGAGCGATCGGCGGGCTGGGGATCGGAGAGTTGGCGGACCAGTTGGGACGCGACCCCGTCGCCCGTTTCGTCCTGATCGGCGTAGTAGTCGTCGATTCGCGCCAGGACCTCTGCTGCTCGATCGACGCCGAGGCACTCCGAGAGGGCCGCGAGATCGAGGTAGTCGCGGGTCTGGTTGCGACGCACGACAAGGAACGCCTTGATGCGCAGCGTCTCCTCGATCGTCGGCACCGTCACTTCGGCGCCCGAGGGGAGGGTGACCGTGGTGACCTCCAGCGGGACCTTACGGATCATCTGCCGGACCCCGGCCTCGATCCCGTCCAGGTTGCCGAGGATCACCTTGCCGGGCGTAACCCGGTTCGTGGCCCAGCCCTCGTCGCCCTCGACCGCTTCCAGGACCATCTCGAAGCGGTCGGCCAGGTCGGCGACTACGTGATCGTGGTCGGTCGATTCGCGATGGTCCGCATAGAGGATCGCCGCCGAGCCGCCGACGAGAACCGCCCCCGGCACCAGTCGCTGCAGATGGGCGGCCGACTCCAGCAAGGCGACGAACCGCGGATCCCGGTTTTCAATGGGCGGCTCCCCAGTCACCGGAGGAGATTATCAGATCTGATACGTCAGATCTGGCGCGGGGAGTGCTTGGGCTCGAGTTCGCCCGATGCCTCGGCCTCGGCGCGCTTTGACCAGCGGTTCAGCTCGCGGCGGGCGAGGACCATCTTGTGGACCTCGTCGGGGCCGTCGGCCAGGCGGAGCATGCGGCTGAAGCGCCAGAGGGCGGCGAGGGGGGTGTCGTCGGTCATGCCCAGGGAGCCGTGGATTTGGATCGCGCGGTCGAGGACGTTCATGACGATGTTGGCGGCGACGACCTTGATCGCCGAGATCGACTGGCGGGCGGCGCGCTTGCCCTCGGTGTCCATCTTCCAGGCGGCGTAGAGGGTGAGCAGGCGGGCCTGGTCGATCTCCATCCGTGAGGCTGCGATCGACTCCTGGACGAACTGCTTGTCGGCCAGCGGGCCGCCGAAGGCTTCGCGCTCGTTGGCGCGGCGGCACATCATCTCCAGCGCCCGCTCGGCGGTGCCGATCGCCCGCATGCAGTGGTGGATGCGGCCGGGGCCGAGGCGGTCCTGGGCGACGGCGAAGCCCGAGCCCTGCTCGCCGAGCAGGTTGGAGGCGGGGACGCGGCATTCTTCGTAGCGGATCTCGCAGTGCCCGGGGCCCTTGTCGTGGCCCATCACCGGGATCGGGCGAACCAGATTGAAGCCCGGAGTGTCGGTGGGCACGCAGATCATCGAGGCGCGCGCGTACGGGTGGGCGTCAGGGTCGGTGACGACCATCGCGATCGCCAGCTCGGCCCCCATCGCGCCGGAGGTGAACCACTTGTGGCCATCGATCACCCACTCGTCGCCGTCACGGACGGCGCGCGCCTGCAGCAGGGTCGGGTCGGAGCCCGACACCTCGGGCTCGGTCATCGAGAAGCAGGAACGGATTCGTCCCTCGAGCAGGGGCTCCAGCCAATTCTCTCTCTGTTGGTTCGTGCCGTGCTCGGCGAGGATCTCCATGTTGCCGGTGTCCGGCGCGGAGCAGTTGAAGGCCATCGGCGCCGCCGCCGGGCTGCGCCCCATCTCCTCGCAGAGCAGCCCGTACTCCCAGTTGGCGAGGCCGGGGCCGAAGCGCTCGTCGGGCATGAACAGGTTCCACAGCCCCTCACCCCTAGCCTGCTCGCGGATCTCGACCAGGATCTTCGGATAGGGGACGCCGGGGCCGACCTCGGCGTCGAGCGCCTCCATGATCTCCCGCTCCTGCGGGTAGATGTGCTCGTCCATGAAGTCGAGGATGCGCTCGCGCAGGGCCTCTACCTGGGGGCTGGGGGTGAAGTCCATCGCTGCGGTTCCTCTCCTCGGGGGCGGGCTGCCGCAACGCTAGCGGGCGAGCGCCGCTCAGCGCCGCCGGTACCGCGCGAACAGCTCGCCGTCTTCCTCCAGCAGCCAGCCCAGCTCCAGCTCGGCGACCGCCGGCAGCTTGCCCTCGATGATGCGCGGCGCCTCGCCGCCGGCCAGCTTCGGCGCGATCGTCAGGAAGAGGTCGTCGACCAGGCCAGCGGCCTCCAGCGCACCGTAGAGGGTCGGCCCGCCCTCGCACAACAGCGCCCTGACACCGTGCTCTTGGCGAAGGGAGCGAAGCATCGCCACGAGATCGACACGGCCGTCGGGACCGCTCTCGACCACGAAGAGCGGCTGTTCGAGATGCCCGTAGCGCTCGGCCCGCATCGTCCCCGCCCCGATCATCACCGCGTCGAAGCGGGTCCGCAGCCCGGCCAGCATCTTGGTGTCGGTGGAGGAGCCGATCGGGCCCGAGACGCCGCCGATCGTCGCCCGCCCGTCGACGGTGGCGGCGAAGTTGACGGCGACGAAGGGACGATCCTCGCGCGGCTCCTCCCATGGCCGGTAGGAGTCGAGCTGGCCCTCGACCGTGGTCGGGCCTGGATCGGGCAGTAGGCGCTCCACTTGGCCCGGAGCCTATTGGGCGCCCCCGGGCCGCGACTAGGAGTAGTCGTGCCAGCCGGGGAACTCGCGACCGGCGAAGCGCTGCAACGCGGCGACGTCCTCGCCGAAGCGCCCGCGGACCGTCTCGAAGAGATCGTCGGGGAGCTTCGGCTTCGGCGCCGGCGGCTTCTCGGGATCGTGGACCACCTTCTCGACGATCCAGCGCATCGACTCCGGCAGCCGGTCGAAGTTGCGGTCGAAGGAGCGCAAGCCCGGCAGCTTGATCAGCCTCTCCATCAGCTGGTATTTGTCGCCCTGCTTGGCGCTCGACTTCTCCCACTCGCGGTCGAACTGCTCGGAGGTGAAGCCCTCGTCGACGCCGGCGAAGGCGAACGCCCTGCGCATCGTCGTCTCGCGTTCGGCCTGCAGCTCCTCCTGGGCGACGATCTCGATCTGGGAGCGGTCGAACAGCTCCAGGTAGGGCTGCAGCTGCATCCAGTACAGCGAGCGCTGGATGTAGGCGGAGCCCGGGTCGGAGAGGGTGGGGACCATCTCGCGCGTCTCGTAGCCCGCGCCGGTCGCGTGGACCCAGTGGGAGAGGATGCGCTCGATCGGGTCGCGCACCATGTAGAGGAGCCGCGCGTCGGGACAGTGCTCGTGGATCCGCTCCGCGACGCCCTGGAAGCGGGGCAGGTTCGTGTAGTGGGGGGAGGACTCGCCCCGGACCTCGAAGCGGCTGTCGAAGCGGCTCGCGTACCAGTCCAGCCCCAGGTCCCAGTTCAGCTCCTCGACGAAGAAGTTGAGCTCCTTCGGCTTCGACATCTGGATCTCCGGATGCAGGCCGAGGTAGTGGTGGATGCTGGTCGTGCCGCACTTCAGCCCGCCGACGATGATCAGGCTGGGCGGCGCCGCGTGGCGCTTGCGGCGGCGGCGGAAGCGGCTCTTGCGGTCGGCCGTGTAGCGCTCCCGAGCCCGCGCGCACATCGCCTCGTCGGCGGGGTCATGCGGGATCTGGATGGACGGGATCTGTGTCTCTGCCTCTGACACGAGCGGGCTAGTGTAACTGCGATGCCGATCGCCGATCTTGCCTCCAGCGTCAACTCGTTCCTGAGTGGGGCCAGGGCGTTCTTCGACCATCTCGCCGACATCCACTGGGCGCCGTTCGCGGTCGCCCTCGCCCTCCTGTTGGCGATGCAGCTGGCCCGGGCGTGGGCTTGGCGCAACGTCCTGCACGCCGCCTACCCGGACCGGCGAATCTCCTTCCTGCAGCTCGGCGCCGCCTACCTCGCGGGCGCCGGGATCAACGCGGTCGTCCCCGCCCACGCCGGCGACGTGACCAAGGTCTTCCTCGTCAAGCGCCAGATCCCGGGTTCCTCCTATCCCGCCGTCACCTCGTCCTTCCTCGTTCAGTCGGTGTTCGACACCCTCGCCGGCCTCCTCGTCCTCTTCTATGCGAGCAGCCAGGGCCTGCTGCCCAGCCTGCCGGAACTGCCGCACCTGCCTGCCTTCGAGATCTCCTTCTGGGCGAACCACCCGCGGACGCTGGCGATCGTCACCGCAGTGCTGCTGATCGCGATCGCGGTCGGGATCTACTACCTCGCCCACCACGTCCGCCGCTTCTGGGCCAGGGTCAGGCAGGGACTGGTCATCCTCGCCCAGCCGCGCCGCTACCTGCGCGAGGTCGTCGCCTGGCAGGGGATCGGCTGGCTCTGCCGCTTCGCCGCTTTCTGGTTCTTCCTCGAGGCGTTCGGGATCGGTGGCTCGATCGCCAACGTGATGCTGGTGATGAGCGTGCAGGCGATCGCCAACATCATCCCGATCACGCCGGGCGGCGCCGGCGCCCAGCAGGCGCTGCTGGTGGCGACGCTCGCCGGGCCCTCGCGCACCGCGGTGCTCTCCTTCTCGGTCGGGACGCAGATCGCGATGGCGGTCTGGTCGGTGGTCCTCGGCTTCGCCGCGATCCTGCTCGTCTTCCGCACCACCGACTGGCGCGGCCTGATCCGCCAGGCCCAGGAGGAGGCGGTCTCGGACGCCGCCATGCTGCGTCCTCAGTCGCCCGAATAGCGCTGCTCTTCGGGCTCCCTGCGTTCTTGCCTGGCGACGTCCGAGCCTCGCCTACGGAACCGTCAAGCCGGCGGCGAGTGGGTCGCGACCGTTCCAGTTGCCCTGACTGGCATAGGGGCGGAAGCGCACGAACGCGGACTCGTGGTGGAACGGCTCCGCCCGGTGGGCTTTGGTTGCGGCGGGGTGCGCGCCGTCGCTGCGGCCGTGGGCGTAGTCCCGCATGCCCGCGGCGCTCCGCCAGAGCGAGAACGTCGCGACCATCCGGGGCGGACGCGCCAGGCCGGTCGAGGCCAGCAGCGCCGGGTCGGCGACCGCCTCGCCCTCGGCGCGGGCGCTTGCCCGCAGGAAGGGGCGCACGCGGCGCAACCGCAGCTGGCCCAGCGTCAGCACCGCCACCGGCTCCTCGTCGGCGACCGGGAGCTCCTGCGTTGGGAGATCGGGCATCCCCGACCAGGCGCCGTAGATCCGCAGCGGCTCCAGCTTCGTATGCCAGCCGCCGGAGAGCTGCTCGGCGAGCGGATGACTGGCCGAGAACGCATCCAGCGCCGCGTCGTCATCCCAGGCCGCGATCAGGCCGACTCGGCCAAGCTGCGGGGAGGGAAGGAGGCTTTCGCTCAGCGGGGCGGTGACCGTGGTCTCCGCGTAGCGCAGCCCCGCAACCTTGGAGGGGTCCGGCTTGCGGCGAAGGACGCCGGGAACAGCACGCCAGCCGACATCGGCAAGATGAACAGAGACGATCATTCGGTTCCCCTATCTACGGACTAACCTAGGGATTACTAGGAAGACGCGAACCGTACCTAGGGGTGCTTAGGTTGTCAAGCAAGGTAAAGAAGGCGGCGAGCCCGCGGAAGCGGATGACTGCGGCAGCGCGCCGCGAGGTGATCGAGCTGGCGGCGACCGAGGTCTTCGCCGAGCGCGGGTATCAGGGGGCCTCGATCGAGGAGATCGCGAGGCGGTCGGGAGTGACGCCGCCGGTCGTCTATGACCATTTCGCGTCGAAGCAGGACCTCTACCGGTTCTTGCTGGAGCGCCACTTCGCCGACCTGCGCCAGGTCTGGAGTCGCCACTTCACCGGCGACGATCCGCCCGAGCAGCGAGTGGCGCGCTCGTTCGACGCCTGGTTCGCCTACGTCGAGGCGCACCCCTTCGCCGGGCGAATGCTCTTCCGCGACACCACCGGCGACCCGGAGATCGCCGCCATGCACCTCGAGGTGGCCGTCCGTAGCCGGGATGCGATCCTTCCCCTCTTCGCCGCCGAGCCGGGCGCCGAGGGGATCGCGGGCTCAGTGGACAGCGAGGGGCTGGACATGGCCTGGGTGGTCCTGCGCGGAGTCCTCCAAGGCTTGGCGATCTGGTGGCATGAACACCCGCAGGTTCCCCGCGAGCGGGTGGTCTCCACGGCGATGAACGCCCTCTGGGTCGGCTTCGAGAGAGTCCAGCGCGGCGACGCCTGGGGCCGTCAACTCGACCAGCCGGGGTAGAGGGATTGGACGTGCCACTGCCATGGTGGGCGCTCGCCTGGGGGGAAGTCGTAGTGGTTGTGGCCGGGGAGGGTCTCGAGGGGGACCAGGGCCGGGTCGTCGCCGAGCAGGACTCGGACGCCGCTCGCGGTTTCGATCTGGGCCTGGCCGGCACGGCGAACGACCTTGTCCCAGCCGAGGCCGGGCCGGTAGAGCCAGTAGGTCAGCTCGACCCAGCCGAGCGAGTGGCGGCGGTCATCGAGCTGGGTGAAGGCGGTGGTGCGCCGGCCGGAGGCGGTCCGGTGGGGGCCGGCGGAGACCGCGCAGCTTTCGCTCCGACAGTGGCGGAAGTCGACTGGAATCAGCGGCAAACCGGTGGGGCCAGGCTTGGCGATCGGCGCCGGGCCGAGCGCCCGCGCCAGCCGGGCCAGCGGCCAGCCGTAGGCGGGGACCAGCGGGTGGTGGCGGCAGGCGTCGGGGAGGCGGGGCGCGCAGGCGATCCGCTTGCCGATCGCACCCCCCAGGGCGCGGCCGGCGTCGATCTTGCCGCCGGCCGCGACGGCGGCGATCGCCGCCAGCAGCAGCAGCGCGACCAGCGCCGCCAGCCCGGCCTGCTCGACGCTCGCCGATCCTCGCTCCGGATGTTCTTCATGTCGCATCCCTCGAAGCTAGGAGGCCGGAGCGCACCTGTGGCGCGCGGAAAGTCAAGAGTCTGCGCCGGTTTTCTGCCTCTGCTTTCATGTCTGTATATGGAGGGAAGCCCGTTCAACCTCTTCGGCGACCCGGACGAGTTCCGCGCCCGCATGGAGGAGCTCTCCGAGCAGATGCAGTCCTCCCAGCGGGTCGCCTGGGCCGACAACGCGATCAAGCTCGCGGTCGAGATGACCGTTGCCTCGATCGGCCAGATAGATCTCGCCGGCAGCCCCGACGAGCAGGCGATGCAGGTGCGCGATGCGATCCGCGTCCTCTTCCCCGAGGCCGTGACGCTCGTCCGCGAGGCCCGCGAGGGCCTCGCCTAGCCCGCCTAAGCTAGAGTAGCTGGAGTCGCAGCGCGATCGCTCCGCCCCGGCCAATAGCCGCGCCGGCCAGCTCCAGCGGCAGCGCCACGACCAGCGCCGGGATCGCGAGCACGACGCTGATCAGCGCATCGATGCGGCGCTGCCAGCGCCGCCCCGCCGCGACCGCCTCGCCCCGCCTCAGCGCGCCGAGGGCGACGTTGCGCCCGAAGGTGAGGCTGTTGAGGATCGTCTGCCACATCGCGGCGGTCCCGGCAATGGGCGCCCAGCGGCGCCTCGCCACAACCTGGTCGCGCGTGGCGACCAGCCGCCGCGCCGCCTCGACCGTGAACAGGTAGCGCGCCCGCGGCTCCAGCCCCGCCCAGCCGGCCCCCCCGAGCGAGGCGGCGACGCTCGCCCGGTTGGCGATCCGCGGCGACCCCTGCGCGCCGAGGCGGTCCAGCTCGCGCAGCGCCTCCGCAGCGCTCCCGGCCTCCCCGATGACCCCGAGCCCGCAGCTCTCACAGCGGCTGACCGGGCCGCGCAGGCCCGCCCCCGCCGCCATCGCGCCGAACAGCGGCTCGCCGCAGGCGGGGCAGGGAGGGTTGTCGGGACCGCGGCCCGCCTCCAGGGGGACGACGGGGGTGTGCTGCGCTCGGCTCATGCCCGGTAGCGTACGGCGAGTGCGGCCCAGCGAGACCATGACGACGGCATTGCCGGGATTCCCCGGCCGGGACTGAGAGAGCGATGCGACCGAGCAAGGCAGAGGTTTTGGAGTGGGAGCGCCGCTGGGCGACCCCGGTCGCGATCGCGGCGCTTGCCGCGGTGGGGCTGGTGATCGCCTCGATCGCGATCGCCACCCAGACCGTCGGTAGCGGCAACGGCGACGCCTCGCTGCTGCGCGACGTCGACCACCACCGTGCCGCCCAGATGATCTCCAGCATCCTGCAGGCGATCGGCGTCGGGCTGCTGGCCTGCCCGTTGCTCTACCTTTTTCGAGCCGCCCTGGGACGCAGCCCAAGCATGCGCGGTGGGCTGATTGGCTTGGTTATCGCGGCACCTCTATTCCTCGCGGTCGCCGATGTGCTGGCGGGGATCTCTTTTCTTCACTCCGCTACGGATTTCGTCGCCAAGAACGTGACCGGGACGGGCAGCCACGCCAACCAGATCGCACAGGATGCGATCAGCGGCGCACCACTGCAAGGGCTTGGCATCGGGTTCGAACTCGCGGGGAAACTGGGCTTTGCCATTGCCATGTTCTACACCTCCCTGCACGCGATGCGAACCGGCCTGTTGAGCCGCTTCTGGGGATCGCTGGGGATGGCGCTCGGCGCCGTCTCCTTCATCTTTTTCCAGTTCGCCGTGCTCTGGTTCGTCTACCTTGCCTTGCTGATCCTGGGAAGGACTTCCGGTGGACGCCCCCCTGCCTGGGCCACAGGCGAAGCGATCCCCTGGCCCTCGCCCGGTGAGAAGGCGGCCGCCGACCTCTCACCTACGCCTTCGGACCCGGAAGAGCCCGCGGACCCCGCGCTCCCGCCCGGCGAGCCCCGCAAGCGCAAGCAGCGTCCCTAGCCGAGTGGGTTGAGGCCCGGCGGCGACTCGGCGTGCTCGGTGGCCTGGGCGCGCTTGCGATGGGTGCGGATCTCGCTGAGGATCCGCTCCAGACGGGGCTCCTGAGAGGTGTCGACGTGGGTCATCGCCGCGGCGACCGCGGGGTGGATCGTCGCGATCCGCTCGTGCATCGCCTGGGCGACGGCGCGGTAGGTGGGGTGGCCCTCGCGGCCGGAGCGCAGCTCGATCAGGTGCATCGCCTCGCGGGCGTTGAGGTCGAGCGAGTAGCGGATCCGGTAGGCGAGGCAGAGCGCGTAGGGCGCCGCGCCGCGCAGCCCTGCCTCGGCCAGCCGCTCGTACTCGGCGCGGGAGATCTCCAGCGCCCGCTCGAACTCATCGCCGGCGCCGGCTTCGCGGACCTCGCCGGGCACCCCGGCGCCCAGGTCCGGCCCCAGCCGCTGCCACTGGCAGGTCAGCATCCGGTGGCGCTGCAGGTCGCGGAAGGCGCCGTAGTCGGAGACGATCTCGAAGCGGTAGCGCAGCGCCTCGAAGCCGCGGCCGGGGCGGTGTCGCCGGTTGCTCCGCTCCCCTACAAGCGCGCCCAGCAGCTCGGCCCGCTCGGAGCGGTCGAGCACGTCTAGCCGGGCGAGGATCTCGGTCTCAGGGGTCGCCGCCGACTCGAACAGGCAGGAGGCGAGCAGGTCCTCCTCGGTGCCGTCGACGTGGACCAGCTCGACCGAAGGCGCGTCCTCTCCGGCGCCGCGGCGGTCGAGGCCGAGTCGCGACACCCAGCGCTCGGTCGCCTCGCGGCGGCCCTGCAGGTAGGAGACCCACTCGCCGCCGCGATCGGGCCGCTCGACGCGGGAGACGAAGCTCGGCATCACCTGCTGCAGCTCGCGCAGGATCATCCCGCCGTAGTCGCGCGCCTCCGGCAGCGGTGAGGACATCAGCCGCAGGATCAGCTGCTCGTAGGCCTGTCCGGAAGCAAAGATACCGACGTGGCTCAGGGTCGCGGCGGGGAGCAGGCCGCGCAGCAGGTCCAGCGCCTTGGCACGGATCGAGCGATGCCACGCTCCCTCCGGCTCGCCGTCGCCCCGGGGCCAGCGCTCCGCCGCCCAGGCCTCGACCTGCTGCAGGGAGCGCGAGTAGATCGCGAACAGCTCGTCCATCGCGGCCCCGAACTCGGGGCCCAGCTCGCCGTCGCTGTAATAGCGGTAGCCGCCCCCGGCGTCCTTCGGGATGGGCTTGTCGTAGGGGATGTAGCGGGTCGACTGCTCCAGGTAGGCGGCAAGGCGGCCGCGCTGCAGGGCCTTTGTGAGGATGTTGGAGACCCACTCGCAGGCGACGTGAGCGCCGCCGACCTGGGCGATCGAGTCGTCGCCGTAGCCGAGGAAGACGCGCTCGTAGAGTTTCGCCGCCCGCTCGCCCTCCTCCGCGTCGAAGGGGCGCCCGCCGGGCGGGGAATCGGCGGCGAACTCCTCCAGGTAGAGGCGTCGCACGGTCCCCGAATACCGCGAATAGCGGGCAAAAAGCGCCCCCTTGACCGTCTCCGGCAGGTTGACGAGGGCGAACACCGGGCGGTCGAGGTTGGTGAAGTGGGGAGCGAGGATCGCTCTCTCCTCGGGGGTGAAATCCTCGACCGGGTAGCGCACCGGCGCATCGTAGCCGCGTCTCCCGACGGCGCCTGCGAGGGGCGAAAGCGCCACTTTTCACACACGTGGAGCGACAACTTCCACGCGACGCTTGACTGCGCCGGCCGGACGCGATTTACCTGTCCTCACAGCCGGTGGCAGGCGCCGGCCCGAGCGGGAGGGCGCGATGGCAAGGGTGACGGCGGGGGTCTTGGCGGCGATCGCGGCGGCGGGGTTGACGGGGGCGCGGCCGGCGGAGGCGAGCCCGGGGTCGTCGACCACGGCGATCGTCTCGCTCGGCGACAGCTTCATCTCCGGCGAGGGCGGGCGCTGGATGGGCAACGGCTCCGAACCGTTCGGGACCCGCTCGGGCACCGACCGCGCCGCCTTCGACTGCGACGGGTGGGGCTGCGACCACGACCCGCACCGGGTCTACGGCGCCTCCGAGGACGACGACTGCCACCGCTCCGACGTGGCGCCGATCCGCAGCGCCCCGATCGCGGTCGGCGAGAAGGCCAACCTCGCCTGCTCGGGGGCGCAGATGGTGAACATATGGCGGGCCTTGGCGGGCGGCCAGCCCCATTTCGGCGAGCCGCCGCAGGCCGACCAGCTGGCGGCGCTGGCGCGGCGCGATGACGTGAAGCTGGTGGTGCTGACGGTGGGCGCCAACGACGTCGGCTTCGGCGGGCTGGTCGCCGATTGCGCGCTGGACTGGGCGCGCAGCTCTCCCGACGACCCGCGCTACTGCCACCGCGGCGCGCAGGCGGAGATCGAGGCGGCGCTGCCCGCCGCGGCCGCCGGCTTCGGCAAGGCGCTGCGGCAGGTCCGGGCGGCGATGGCGGATGCCGGCTACCGGCGCACGGACTACCGCCTGGTCGCGATGGGCTACGCATCGCCGTTCCCCGCCGGCCGCTGGATCCGCTATCCGGAGGACGGCTGGAGCCGGCTCAGCGAAGGCGGCTGCCCCCTCTGGGGTGCCGATGCCAACTGGGCGCAGGGCCGGGCGACCCCGTCGATCGACGCGACGATGAGGGTGGCCGCGGCGAGCGCCGGCGCCGAGTTCCTCGACCTCCAGCACGCCCTCGACGGGCATCAGCTCTGCGACAGCCGCTCCCGCCGGGTCGGCCCCGAAGGCCCCTCGCCGCAGACGGCGGAGTGGGTCCGCCGGCTCTCCTTCGCCCAGGGCTCCACCCGCGAGTCCCTCCACCCCAACGCCTACGGCCAGCGAGCGATCGGCGCCTGCATCGGCCTCCTCTACGCTAGTCCCCGCGGCGACTACGCCTGCCACGACACCCCCGGCCGCAGCTACGTCGAGGGCATCCGGTTGGAGCCTCTCGGATAGTTTCATGAGCTATTCTCATGATCATGAGACGACTCAAGATCTCAGCGGGAGGGCAGGTCTCGGTCCCGGCTGCGGTACGCCAGCGCTGGAACACACGGGTCGTGGTGGCCGACGACCGCGGCGACCACCTGGTCCTGAGGCCCGCTCCCGAGGACCCAATCGAGGCCGCCCGCGGGGCTTTCGCCCACCTCCCAGGTCCCACCGTGGACGAGGCCCGCAGGCTCGACCGCGAGGAAGAATGGGAAATCGAGGAGGAAAAGTTCCGCGCGGTAGGCGGCAGCTGACTCTGCTCGACGCCAACGCTCTGCTCGCGTTTCTGCGCGCAGAGCCAGCCGAGGAGGAGGTGACGTTGCTTCTGCGCCGGGGCGACTGCGCGACGCCGTCTCCGTGCTTGGCTGAGATCGTCGACAAGCTCATACGCCGCTGGGGCTCATCTCCAGAGGAGGTCGCAGAGCAACTCGGTCCGCTCGTCGACGAGTCGGTATCCGTCCTGGCGCTCGATTCCGAGATCGCTTGGCGAGCCGGTGAGATCCGCGCTGCTCATTACCACCGCAAGACCTCCCCTCTTTCGCATGCGGACTGCGTCCTGCTCGCCACAGCGGGCCCGGAAGACGAGATCGCAACCTCGGACGGCGCCATCGCCAAAACCGCTCGCAAGCTCGGCATCGGCCTCATCCCCCTACCCGACAGCAACGGTCGCCGGCCCAGCATCGACTAGGACGGCGCGGGAGGGGCGGCCATCGGCTCGACGCTGTGGCCGCCGGGGCGATCGAGGGCTCGGGGAGAGCTCCAGTGTTTAGGGGAGGAACTGGGCGATTGAGGCGCCCGCGTGCTGGGCGAACTCGACCAGGGGCTGGGGGACGATCCCGAAGAAGACGACCGCGGCGGCGGCGAGCAGAGCCGGGGCGACTATGTAGGGTCGGCTGCCGGCGTTGGGGTCGATCGGGTCGGCCTCGGGGGAGGCGCCCGCCATCGCTGGTGCGCCGCTCGCGGCCGTCTCGCCACCGGGGCGCATCCACATCGCCGCTACCACCCGCAGGTAGTAGGCGAGAGAGATCATCGTGCCCACCGCGATGAAGACCGCGAGCCAGGTGTAGCTCCCTTCGACCAGCGCCTCGATCAGGTAGAGCTTGCCGATGAAGCCCGCGGTCGCCGGCAGGCCGGCGAGGGCGAGCATCGAGATCGTCAGCGGCCAGGCGAGCAGCGGGCGCTCGGCGCCGAGGCCCTGCACGGCGCGGATGTCGTCGCCGTAGGCGGTCTCGCGCTCGCGGGCGACGATCGCGGCGAAGGCGGCGAGGTTCATGAAGGCGTAGACGGCGAGGTAGAAGACGAGGGCGTCGATCCCCGCCTTCGAGGCGACGACGATGCCGCCCAGCATGTAGCCGGCCTGGGCGACGCCTGAGTAGCCCATCAGGCGCTTCAGCGAGGACTGGCCGAGGGCGCCGACGTTGCCGACCACGATCGAGATCGCGGCGAGCACCGCCAGGGCCGGCTGCCACTCGTTCGCCTGCGGCGCCAGCGCCACGTCGAAGAAGCGGACGAAGACGGCGAAGGCCGCCGCCTTGGTCGCGACGGCCATGAAGGAGGTGATCGGGGTCGGCGCCCCCTCGTAGACGTCGGGCGTCCACTGGTGGAAGGGGGCGATCGAGGTCTTGAAGGCGAGGCCGACCGCCGCCAGGGCGATCCCGATCAGGATCAGCGGGTCGCCGAGCACCCCCTTCTGCGCGATCCCGGCGGCGATGCCGGAGAACCCGGTGGAGCCGCTGCCGCCGTAGAGGAAGGCCATCCCGTAGAGCAGCGTCGCCGAGCCGAGCGAGCCGACGATCAGGTACTTCAGTCCCGACTCCAGCGACTGCTCGCGTCGCAGGTTGGTCGCGCAGAGGATGTAGAGGGGGATCGAGAGGGTCTCGATCGCGACGAAGAAGCTGACCAGGTTCTGGGCCTGCGCCAGCAGGGTCATGCCGAGGACCGAGCCGAGCAGCAGCGCGTGGTACTCGCCCCGGCCGGCCTGCTCGGCAGCCGGCTCGCCGAGCGAGAGGAGGACGGCGAAGGCGGCGGTGAGGACCGCGATCAGCGAGATCGAGATCGCCAGGTCGTCGAGCCGCAGGGCGCCGCTGACCAGCACCGTCGCCCCGTCCCACTGCCAGATCAGCAGCCCGGCGGTGGTGGCAAGGGCGATCAGGGTCAGCGCCGGCACCGCCCGCTTGGCCCGCTCGAAGACCCCGGCGAGCAGCACGACGCAGACCCCCACGGTGAGCGCGATCACAGGCGAGAGCCCGGCGTAGTCGAGGTGCGGCGCCCGAAAGCTCATCGCTGACCCCGGTCGATGGGCCGATTCCCGACGCTATTCGTCGGTTGTAGGCCCGTCGACGCTAGGTGTTCGGTTGGCGGAGGGGCTGCGTTGACCGCTGTGACGGCTTGCGACACGGAACGGTCGGTGCGGTGGAGGATCAGCTGGGGGTAGAGGGCGAGGCCGAGGATGCAGAGGACGAGCGGGGCGAGGACGACGCCGTCGCGCCAGGAGATCTCCCGCGAGGCGATCCCGTTGTTCTGTTGTGATGCTGGGCGGTTGTGCATCGTGCGCTGGTAGAGGCGCAGCGCGTAGTAGGCCGACATCGCCACGCCGGAGATCGCGACGAAGGCGAAGACGATCTTCGCCTGGAAGAGTCCGTTGAGGATGTAGAGCTCGCCGATGAAGTTGGCCGACCCCGGCATCGCCAGGGTCGCCAGGGTGACGATCAGGAACAGCGCCGCAAGGGCCGGGGCGCGCAGCGCCATCCCGCCCATCTCGCGCAGGTCCTCGGTCCCGCTCCGCTCGTAGAGGATCGCGACGATGATGAAGATCGGCGCGACGACGAGGCCGTGGTTGACCATCTGCAGGATCGCCCCGTCGGCCCCGTCGGCGCGCAGGGCGAAGATCCCCGCCGTGATGAAGCCGAGCTGCGCCACCGAGGAATACCCGGCGATAAGCCGCACGTTGGTCTGCGTGAAGGCCATCACCGAGCCGTAGAGGATCGAGGCCAGGGCGATCACCAGCACCACCTCCTGGAACTGCACCGTCGCCGCGGGGAAGAGCGGCAGCACGATCCGCAGGAACCCGTAGGCGCCGACCTTGGCCAGCACCCCGGAGAAGACCGCCAGCACCGGCAGCGGCGCGGCGCGATAGGCGTCCGGCATCCAGCCGTGCAGGAGGAAGGCGGGCATCTTGACCAGGAAGGCGGCGGCGAAGAACCAGAAGATCCAGCGCTGGCTGCCGTCGCCGAGCGGGTGCTTGGCTAGCGCGGCGATCGAGAAGGTGATGTGCCCGTCGTGGGCGGAGAGGATCGCGGTGGCGACCGCGGCGACCAGCATCAGCAGCGAGCCGATCAGCGTGTAGACGATCATCTTCAGCGTCGCCGCCGAAGCGGTGGCGCCGTCGTCGCGGTCGGTCCCCCAGGCGCCGAAGAGGAAGTAGAACGGGACCAGCATCAGGTCGAAGAAGAGGACGAAGAGGAGCAGATCCTGGGCGAGGAAGGAGCCCAGGGTCGCGGTCTCCCCGAGCAGCATCAGGAAGAAGAAGAGCTGCGGGCGCTCCTGCTCGCGGAAGGCGGCGAAGGCGGTGGCGCCGGTCCAGAGCACCGTGGTCAGCAGCATCAGGAAGACGTTGAGCCCGTCGATCCCGAGGCTGTAGTCGACCCCGAGGCCGGAGATCCAGCTGACGTCGACGGTGTCCTGCAGGCCGCCGGCGCCCGAGTCGAAGCCGGCGAGCAGGGCGACCGCCAGCCCCAGCGTCACCGCCGTCCCCAGCGCCGCCCACCAGCCGACCGCCCGCTTCGGCAGGAAGAGGCCGACGAGGCCGAAGGCGAGGGGTGTCCAGAGGACGAAGTTGATCATGTGCTCGAGAGCAGGAAGTAGAGGCCGAGGCCGGCGAAGCCGGCGATCAGGAGCAGGGCGTAGCTGCGGACGAAGCCGCTCTGCACCGTGCGGACGACGCGCCCGGCGCCGCCGACCACGTCCTCTGTGCCGGTGATCAGGCCGCCGACCACGATCCGCTCGAAGGTGCGGTTGGCATAGCGCCCGACCGCCAGCGCCGGCTTAACTACGAGTATGTCTATGAGCTCGTCGAAGTACCACTTGTTGACGAGGAAGGTGTGCAGCGGGCGCAGGCGGCGGATCAGCATCGCCGGGGTCTCGGGCCGCACGACGTAGAGGTAGTAGGCGATGCCGATGCCGGCGACCGAGATCGCCGCGCCGATCGCCAGGCCCGTCCACGAAGCCGCCACCGACGGGTGGATCGCCGCCAGCGGCGAGTCGGCGAAGACCGGATCGAGGAACCTGGTGATCGTGTCGTCGACGCCCGGGATCTGGACCAGGCCCCCGAACAGCGCCAGGAAGGCGAGCACCCCCATCGCGATCCTCATCGGCGCCGACCCCTCGGCGATGTGGTGTTCGGCGCCCGGGAAGCCGACGTCGGTGTCCTCCTCCTCGCCGGTCGCCGGGTTGAACGGGTGGGCGTGGACGACGTGGCCGCTGTCGATCAACGCCTGAGCCTCCTTGCAGGGGCGGCCCGGGAGGACTCTGAAGATCAGCCGGAAGGTGTAGATCGCGGTCAGCAGCGCGCCGAAGTAGCCGAGCACGGTGAAGATCAGGTACATGCCGCCGCGCGCCGTCGCGTAGGCGAGGATCTCGTCCTTGGAGAAGAATCCCGAGGTGCCGGGGAAGGCGGCCAGCGCCAGCCCGCCCGCCAGCATCGTCGCCGAGGTGAACCGCATCGCCTTGCCGAAGCCGCTCATCTCGTCGATGTTCTGGCGGTTCGCCATCGCGGCGATGATCGAGCCGGCCGCCATGAACAGCAGCGCCTTGAAGAAGGCGTGGGTCATCAGGTGGAAGAGGCCGGCGCTGTATGCGCCGATCGAGACGCCCATGATCATGTAGCCGATCTGGCTCATCGTCGAGTAGGCGATCGCCCGCTTCAGGTCGGTCATCACCAGGGCGATCGTGCCGGCGACCAGCAGCGTCGCCAGCCCGACGAAGGCGGCGACGTCGGCGGCGGTTGGCGCCAGGACGAAGAGGACGTGGGTGCGGGCGATCAGGTAGACGCCGGCGGTCACCATCGTCGCCGCGTGGATCAGGGCGGAGACCGGGGTCGGCCCCTCCATCGCGTCGGGCAGCCAGGTGTGGAGCGGGAGCTGCGCCGACTTGGCGAAGGCGCCGACCAGCAGCAGCAGGCAGATCGCTGTCACCGTCCACTCGTTGGTGTGGAAGACGTGGGGCGCCCTGGCGAAGACCTGGCCGTATTCGAAGGTCCCCAGTTCGCGGAAGATGAGCAGGGTGGCCAGGACCAGGCCGATGTCGCCGACGACGTTGATCACGAAGGCCTTCATCCCGGCGCCGGTCGCGGTGGTGCGCCGGTACCAGAAGCTGATCAGCGCGTAGGAGGCGAAGCCGACGAAGGCCCAGCCGACGATCAGCAGCACGAAGTTGCCGGCGAGGACCAGCAGCAGCATCGAGAAGACGAAGAAGTTGAGGTAGCTGAAGAAGCGGTGGTAGCCCTCGTCGGAGCGCATGTAGCCGTAGGAGTAGAGGTGGATCAGGGTCGAGACGCCGGTGACGACGAGGACCATGAAGACCGAGAGCGGGTCGACGAAGATGCCGAGCTTGATCTGGAGGCCGGCGGCGCTGGCGTAGTCCCAGAGGGAGGAGGCGTGGTGGCGCGCATCTGGGGATTCCCCGAGCAGGCAGACCAGGGCGCCGATCCCGCAGGCGAAGGCGAGGCCGATCGCGGCCGTGCCGATGATGCCGGCGACGCGCGCGGGTAGGGCGCGGAAGCCGAGCGCGATGACGATCGAGCCGAGCAGCGGGAAGAGCAGGACCAGCCAGGCCCAGGTCGTCGCGCTCACCCGCGCAGCTCCCGCAGCTCATCGACGTCGAGCGGCAGCTTGCGGCGGAACAGCGCCACGATCAGCCCCAGCCCGACCACGACCTCGCAGGCGGCGATCACCATCACGACCAGGGCGAAGACCTGCCCCTGCTGGTTGCCGACCATGCGGCTGAAGGCGACCAGCGCCAGGTTGCCGGCGTTCAGCATCAGCTCCAGGCAGAGCAGGATGACCATCGGGCTGCGGCGGATCAGGATGCCCACTGCTCCGGTGGCGAAGAGCAGGGCGGAGAGGACGATGTACCAGTCGATGTTCACGCCGTCTCGCCCTTCTTACGGCCGGCTAGCACTACCGCGCCGACCGCGGCGAGGAGGAGCAGGATCGAGGAGGCCTCGAAGGGGACTAGGAAGCGCTCCAGGAGGAGGCGGCCTATTGCTGCTGGGTTGCCGAAGCCCGGGTTTACGTGGGGGCCGTGGGTGCTCAGGGCCAGGAGGGAGGAGGAGAGGGCGGCTATCGACAGCTCTATGAATAGGGCTGCGCCCAGGAGGGGGGCCAGGAGGCGCTGGCCCGGGATCGGCTCCCAGGCCGACTCGCCGCCGCTGCCAACGTAGGCGACTACGAAGACGTAGAGGACCACTACGGCGCCGGCGTAGACGACGACCTGGGCGGCGGCCACGAAGGCTGCGGTGAGGAGGAGGAAGAGGACGGCGAGCGAGAAGAGGTGGACGATCAGCGCCAGCACGCTGTAGAAGGGGTTGCGCATCGCGACGACGCCGATCGCGCCGCCGAGGGCGCCGATCGCCGCACCGAAGAAGAGGGCCGCTTCCACCTACTCGCCCTCGCCTTTCAGCGGCGTCCGCTCGATCGGCTCGGCCAGCAGCATCTCCTTGGTGAAGATCAGGTCGGAGCGGTCGTAGTCGGCCAGCTCGTAGTCGTGGCCCATCGTGATCGCGTCGAAGGGGCAGGCGATCTCGCAGTAGCCGCAGAAGATGCAGCGGGAGAGGTTGATCTCATAGACCGCCGCGTAGCGCTCGCCGGCGGAGACGCGCTCGCCGGGGATGTTCTCGGCGGCGACGACGCGGATGCAGTCGGCAGGGCAGGCGGCCGCGCAGAGCGAGCAGCCGACGCACTTCTCGAGGCCGGTGTCCTCGAACTTGTGCAGTTTGTGGCGGCCACGGAAGCGCGGGTAGACCGGCGTCTTCTCCTCCGGGTACTGGATCGTCAGCGGCCCCTCGATCAGGCGGGCCATGGTCGTCTTCAGCCCGCGCAGCGTCTCGCGGAAGGCGCGGTAGGCGCCGCCGACGCCGCCGGGGTCGGGCCCCCGTTGGACCTCCACCACGCTGTCGTCTTTGAGATAGGGGAACTCGGTCATGTCACCACCACCAGCACCGCCGTCGCCAGCACGTTGAGGGTCGCCAGGGGTAGCAGCACTTTCCAGCCGAGGCTCATCAGCTGGTCGTAGCGCAGCCGGGGCACCGTCGCCCGCACCCAGATGAAGAAGACGACCAGGCCGAACATCTTCGCCAGCATCCAGATCGGGTCGAGCCAGCCGGGGCCGGGCCCCATCCAGCCGCCGAGGAACATCGCCGCCGCGATCCCGGAGACGACGATGATCTCCATGTACTCGACCAGCAGGAAGGAGCCGAAGCGCATGCCGCCGTACTCGGTCATGAAGCCCTGGACCAGCTCTGCGTCGGCCTCGGGCAGGTCGAACGGGGCGCGGTTGGTCTCGGCGAAGCCGGCGGCCATGAAGATCAGGAAGCCGACGGCCTGGGGCACGATGAACCAGATCTGGGCCTGGGCGTGGACGATTTCCACCAGCGAGAGCGAGCCGCTCATCATGATCACGCCGAGCAGCGCCAGCCCCATCGAGACCTCGTAGGAGATCAGCTGCGCGGCCGAGCGCATCGCGCCGAGGAAGCTGTACTTCGAGCCCGAGGACCAGCCGCCGAGCAGCAAGCCGTAGAAGGCGAGCGAGCCGACCGCGAAGAAGTAGAGGATCCCTATCGGCACGTCGATCCCGTACAGCCCGACCCCGTCCTGGACGTCGCCCCAGGGGATGATCGCCAGGGCGAGCACCCCGGAGAGGACCGGCAGCAGCGGGCCGAGGATGAACAGGGTCGGGATCGCGTTGGCCGGCCGGAAGGCCTCCTTGGAGAGCAGCTTGCCGACGTCGGCGAGCGGCTGCAGGATGCCGAAGGGGCCGACGCGGTTGGGTCCGTAGCGGTGCTGGAAGCGGCCGATCAGCTTGCGCTCGAGGACCGTCATCAGCGGCAGGATCGCGAAGACGATCGCGAAGATCACCAGCGACTTGACGATCATCACCCAGGCGGCTTCGGCGTAGTAGGGGTCGGCGATCGGGATCACGCAGGCCCCTTGCTGATCTGAACGCTGACCGGACCACCGTTGAGCAGGGCGTTGGCGTTGCCCTCGGCGGTGCCCTCGATCAGGAAGCAGGCGCCCTCTTGCATCCGCTCCTTGATCGCCACTCGGGCGCGAACGCTGGCGCCGTTCTGGGCGACGTTCACTTTGTCGCCTTGTTTCAGGCCGAAGCGCTCGGCGTCTCCCGGCGCCAGCTCCACTCGCTGAGTTGGCTCTAGGAAGCGGAGCGGGGGGTTCAGCTCCGTGATCGGGCCGGCCCACAAGTCGCGGTACGTGCCCAGGTTGAGGGTGGGGGAGGGCGCCGGTACCCCCTCCTCTCTCGGAAGTCGGCCGGACGCGCTGCCGCCGTCCGAGGGGGTGGTCTGTGCCGATTCCGCAAAACGTTCGGAGGGGGTACCGGCGCCCTCCCTCTCGGTAACGCTTGGCAGCGCGGAGGACTCGGGACGGTCCTGCCAGCGGACGCCCCGGCCGCCGATCTGGGAGTCGTCGATGCCCGAGTAGAAGGGGACCGCGTTGGCGATGGCGGCTAGAGCTGTGGGCTGGGAGGTGATGCCTGTGTCGTGGTCGAGAGTTGCCGAAAGCTCGGCGAGGACTTGCAAGTTGGAGCGGATGTCTCCTGGGCGGGAGGCGCTTGGGCGGACTCTTTGGATGCGACCGTCGGGGTGGGTGGCCGTGCCGTCTTTCTCCGCGTGGGTCTCCAGGGGGAAGACGACGTCGGCCTTTGCGGCTGTGTCGTTCTCGAACATGGAGAAGGCGATGACGTGGTCGGCTGCTGTCAGGGCGCGCTCCCACGCCTCCGTGTCGGGGAAGTCGCGTAGGGGATCGACTCCGAAAAGCAGAAGGGACTTGAGTTCTCCGGACTCCAATGCGGCGCGAATGGCTTCCGTGTCCTTACCTGCTGCCGTTGCCGTCAGGCCCGGGCCGGTGTCTGGGAGGCAGCCGACCTCTCTCAGGCCGCGGGCGTTGGTGACGTCGGGGATTTCCAGGAGGCCGGAGCCTTCGGTGGTGGCGATGTTGAGGGCGGCGGTGACGTCTAGGAGGGCTGTTAGGGCTCCCTCGCCCTCGCGGCCGATCCGGTCGCCCCAGACGACTACGACGCTCTTGGCGTCGCGGAGGACTCCGGCTACTGGGGATGCGCCGCCGCTCTCGTTGTGCAGGCGCAGGCAGGCTGCCAGCTCGGAGAGGAAGATGGTGGCTTCGCCTGGGGCGTAGCGGGTGGCTGCCTGGGCGCCGCCGTCGAGGGCGGTGGGGCGGTCGGTCGCTATCGCGAGCTTGGCGCCGTTGCGGCGGATCGCCTTGCGGATGCGGAGGTCGAGGATCGGGGAGGTGTGGAGAGGGTCTGTGCCGACGACGAGGATCGCGTCGGCGTCGTCGATGTCGCGGACTCGGGCCGAGATCTCGGGTTGGGAGAGCTGGACCAGCGAGTCGCGAGAGGGGCCACGCGAAGGGCGGGAGTCGATGTGGGGCGAGCCCAATGCCTCGCGCAGGATTCGCTGGAGGAGGTAGCCCTCCTCGTTGGAGGCGTCGCCGACGATCGCCGCGGTCGCGCCACCGGCCTTGCGCAGGCCCTCGGCCGCTTTGGCGATCGCGTCCTCCCAGTTCGCCCCGCCGCCCTTGAGCCGCGGCCCGTCGATCCGCTCCTCGGCCCCGAACATCTCGAAGCCGTAGCGGCCGCGGTCGCAGAGCCAGCCGTCGTCGACCTCGGCGTTGTCGCGCCCCAGCACCCGCTTCACCTGCTCGTCGCGGACGGTGAAGCTGACGTTGCACTGGCTCGGGCACAGCGTGCAGACCGAGCCGGCCTGCTCGATGTCCCAGGGCCGGGCGCGGAAGCGGTAGGTGTAGGAGGTGAGCGCGCCGACCGGGCAGAGCTCGGTGATGTTGCCGTGGAAGGGAGCGATGTAGGGGCGGTTGTCGAAGGTGCCGACGAAGGAGCGGTCGCCGCGCTCCAAGAGCTGCAGCTGCTCGTCCTCGGCGACCTCCTGGCTGAACCGCACGCAGCGGTAGCAGAGGATGCAGCGCTCGCGGTCGATCGCGACCAACGGCGACAGCTCGATCGGCTTCTGGAAGTGGCGCTTGGGGTCGGTGAAGCGGCTCTTGCCCGGGCCCCAGCCCATCGAGATGTCCTGCAGCGGGCACTCGCCGCCCTTGTCGCAGACGGGGCAGTCGAGGGGGTGGTTGACGAGCAGGAACTCGACCACGGCGCTCTGGGCGTGCTTCACCTGGTCGGTCATCGTGTGGACGACCATCCCGTCGCGGACCGGCGTCGAGCAGGAGGTCTGCAGTTTCGGGATCCCCTCGATCTCGACCAGGCACATGCGGCAGGCGCCGACCGGCTCGCCCAGCTTCGGCTCGTAGCAGAAGACCGGGATCTCGACGTCACCGCGCTTGGCCGCGTCATGGAGGATCTCGCCCTCGGTCGCCGTCACCTCGCGCCCGTCGATGATCAGGGTCACCTCGCGGCTCACGCCGCCACCGCCTGTCCAGCCGCAAGAACGGCCTCGAACTCCTCGCGGAATTTGCGGACCATCGCCCCGACCGGCATCGCCATCGAGTCGCCGAGCACGCAGAGGCAGTGGCCGATGATGTTGTCCTGGACCGAGCTGATGATGTCGAGGTCCATCGGGGTCGCCTCGCCGCGGACGACCCGCTCCAGCATCTTCACCGTCCAGTTCGTCCCCTCGCGGCAGGGGGTGCACTTGCCGCAGGACTCGTGGTGGTAGAAGCGCGCGGTCCGCAGCGCCATGTGGGGGATCGAGACGCGGTCGTCGGCGACGATGATCGAGCCCGAGCCCAGCATCGAGCCGGCGGCCGCCATGTCCTCGAAGCTGTAGGGGAGGTCGAGGCCCTCCTCGGCGGTGAGGACCGGGGAGGAGGAGCCGCCGGGATAGAAGGCCTTCACCTCGTGTCCTTCCTCGGGGCCCCCGGCCAGGTCGTAAATCAGCTCGCGGGTGGGGATGCCCAGCTCGACCTCGTAGTTGCCGGGTCGCCGCACGCATCCCGAGACCGAGACGACCTTGGTCCCCGGCGACTGCTCGGTGCCGAAGCCCTTGAACCACTCGGCCCCGTTGGCGACGATCCCCGACACGTTGGAGAGCGTCTCGACGTTGTTGATCAGCGTCGGCCCGCCGTAGAGCCCCTGCACCGCCGGGAAGGGCGGCTTCAGCCGCGGGTTACCGCGCTTGCCCTCGAGCGCGTCGAGCAGCGCCGTCTCCTCGCCGCAGATGTAGGCGCCGGCCCCGCGATGCACGACCAGCTCCAGATCGCGATGTGAGCCGTGGATGTCCTCGCCCAGATAGCCCGCCTCGTAGGCCTCGGCGACGGCGGCGTCGAGGATGTCGGCCTGCAGGGCGTACTCGCCGCGGATGAAGATGAAGGCATGGCCGGCGCCGGCGGCCAGCGCCGCGATCGCGATCCCCTCGATCAGCTGGTGCGGGTTGCGCTGCATCAGCTCCCTGTCCTTGAACGCGCCCGGCTCGGACTCGTCGGCGTTGCAGCAGAGGTACTTGTCCATCTCCCCGCGCGGCAGGAACGACGCCTTTTTACCCATAGAGAACCCGGCCCCACCACGCCCCCGCAACCCGGAGTCCTCCAACTCCTTCAAAACCTCATCGGCCTCCATCTCCCGATAGGCCTTCTCCAGAGTCGAGTACCCGCCGTACCTCTTGTACCCGGCAATGGTCCGCAGCTCGGGATCTTCAGCGTGCTTCAGCAGGACGCGCGTCTCAGGCATCAGGGCCTCCCGGCAGCGGCCGCTTCGCCAGCGCCTTCTCGGGTAACACGTCCTGCCCGGCCTTCAGCTGCCCAATCGCAATTGCCGCATCCTCGTTCTCCAGCGGCCCGAAGTAACGCTCGTCAATTGAGGCCATGGGAGCAATGTCACAAGCCCCCAAACACTCGAATCCGGTTACGAAGACATCGTTCCCCTCAGCAGCCATCCGGAACGCATCGAGAAGCTCATCACCCCCCCGCATCCAGCAGCTGATGTTCGTGCACACGGCAACTTTGTGAGTACCAACCGGCTCGGTGTGCAGCAGGTCATAGAAGCTGGCAACCGACTCCAGGTAAGCAGGAGTAACCCGCATAACCGCAGCAGCCTGCCGAATCCCCTCCGGCATGCACCACCCGTACAACCGCTGCACAGCCCAAAGCGCCGGAATAGAAGCCGACCGCCGATCGGGGTAGCGCGACATCAAAGTCTCGATGCGCTCTCGAAGCTCCGGCGGGCAATCCACTTCGTGAAGCTCAGGAACCCCCTCGGGAACCCGATCCGGAACGCGCCCTTCCGTGAGGGCCAGGTCGACGGGCAGCTCAGCCACGTTGCCTCCACCCGCGGGCAGAGCCCATGGTCCTTGCAGTCATCGATCCACCCCGCCGAGAATCGGGTCCAGCATCCCCAGGCTGGCGATCATGTCGGCGACATACCCGCCCACCGACATGTCCTTGAACGCCTGCAGGTTGACGAACGACGGGTCGCGGAAGTGCACCCGCGCCGGCTTCGCCGACCCGTCGGCAAGCACGAAGCACCCCAGCTCCCCGCGCGGCGACTCGACCGCGTAGTAGACCTCGCCCGGCGCCACCCGGTACCCCTCGGTGACCAGCTTGAAGTGGTGGATCAGCGACTCCATCGAGGTCGGCAGCTCCGAGCGCGGCGGCAAGACGTACTTGCGGTCGTCGGCGATGAACGGCCCCTCGGGCAGCCCGCCGAGCGCCTGCTCGACGATCTTCACCGACTCGACCATCTCCGCCAGCCGCACCCGGTAGCGGTCGTAGCCGTCGCCGACCGTGCCGACCGGGATCTTGAAGTCAAAGTCTGGGTAGGAGAGGTAGTCGAAGGCCTTGCGCAGGTCCCAGGGCTCCCCCGCGGCGCGCAGCAGCGGCCCGGTCACGCCCAGCTCCAGCAGCCGCTCGCGCGGCACGATCCCGACGCCCTTGGTCCGCGAGAGGAAGATCTCGTTGCGGTCGAGCAGCGCCTGGTACTGCTCCACCCGGACCGGCATGTCGGCGACGAACTCGCGCAGCTTCGCCTCGAAGCCGAGCGGGATGTCCTCGATCACGCCGCCGACCTGGAAGTAGCGGGTGTGCATCCGCTGCCCGGTCGCCATCTCGAACAGGTCGAGGATCCTGTCGCGCTCGCGGAAGCAGTACCAGAGCATCGAGATCGCGCCGAGGTCCAGCGCCGTCGTCCCCAGCCAGACCAGGTGGGAGTGGATCCGGTTCAGCTCGAGGAAGATCACCCGCAGGTACCTGGCCCGCTCCGGGATCTCCAATTCGACGAGCCGCTCGACCGCCCCGCAAAACGCCTCCATCTGGAAGAAGTAGGACACATAGTCCATCCGCTCCACGAATGGGATGACCTTCCAGTAGCTCTTGTCCTCACAGGACTTTTCGATCCCCGTATGCACATATCCAATGACCGGCTTCAGATCCCGAACAACCTCACCTTCGAGATCGACAATGAGCCGCAACACCCCATGAGTAGCCGGATGGTGCGGCCCAATATTCACCGTCATCACCTCGGTAGTGGTGTTGTCGTTCAGCGTCTCAACCACGGTCGTGCTCGTTGTAAGTGAAAAGAACGGGCTCGCCGCCAACTGGGAAATCGCGACGCTGAGGCCACCCGACGTAATCGTCCGGCAGCAGGATCCGAGTTAGGTCAGGGTGCCCGCGAAACACGATCCCGAAGAAGTCATAAGCCTCGCGCTCCTGAAACTCGGCTGTCGGGAACAGCTCAACGCAGGAATCGATCACTGGCAGGGGATCATCGGCCGCTCCCTCGACGCTGCTCCGCGGGTGGCGCGGGGGAGGGGCCGAGAACGGAGCCGCTGCACCGCCCGCAGGCCCCTCCCCCGTGACAGGACCAGCGGCCAGAGCGCCCGGGTCCCGTAGCAGTGCCTTAACGCGCACCCGCTCAACCCGATCCCGATTCAACAACTCATAGTGCACCCCAAACCGCGGCTCCGCCGGCAGGTAATCAGCCACGTGCAGGCTGGAGAGAAACCGGTACCCCTGCCCCGGCGCGTCCCGCAGCCAGCCCAGCACGCCCAGCACCTGCTCAGGGTCGACGACCAGCGCCGCCTGCCCGCGGTCGAAGCTGGTGTCGAGCACCGCCCCGGGGTGGTTCTGCTCGATCTCCCCCCGGATCAGCTCCAGCCCGGGGGCGTCAGGCACGGACCAGCTCCCTGGCGGCGTCGTAGGCCGCCGCCTCCTCGGGGCTCGGTTCGCTGCGAGGGCCGCCCCGCGCCCACTCCTCGGTGCCGGCGGCGTTGTAGCGCTGCCGCCAGCCCGGGTCGGTATTCCCCATGATCTTGCGCTGCAGCTTGGTGAAGCCGTAGAGGACCGCCTCCGGCCGCGGCGGGCAGCCGGGGATGTGGAGGTCGATCGGCATGAACTTGTCCGCCCCCTGCACCACCGCGTAGTTCGAGAACATGCCGCCGCTGGAGGAGCAGGCGCCCATCGAGATCGCCCACTTCGGCTCCAACATCTGGTCGTAGAGCCGCCGCACGACCGGCGCCATCTTGATCGAGACCCGGCCCGAGAGGATGATGAAGTCGGCCTGGCGCGGGGAGGCGCGCAGCGCCTCGGCGCCGAAGCGGGCGAGGTCGTAGCGGGCGGTGACGATCGAGATCGGCGCCTCGATCGCGCAGCAGGCGAGGCCGAAGGTGAGCGGGAACATCGAGTTGGCCTGCGCCCAGTGCTGCAGCTTCGCCAGCGTCGTCGTGACCACACGTTCTTCGACGTAGCGCTCCAGGTCCTCGCCCTCGAGGTCGCCGCGCAGCATGTCGCGCGAGCGCAGCTGCCTCGACCGCATCGTCTGGCGCTCTACTTCCAATCCAGGGCTCCCTTGCGCCAGACGTAGACGAAGGCGACCAGCAGCAGGACGACGAATGTGATCAGCTCGCCGAGCACGAAGACGCTGTCGGCGCCCTTCAGGATCACCCCGACCGGGTAGAGGAACACCACCTCGATGTCGAAGAGGATGAACAGCATCGCGACGAGGTAGAAGCTGACGCCGAAGCGGAAGCCCCGCGCCGCCTCGACCGGGATCCCCGACTCATACGGCTCGGCCTGGCGCCGGCTCGCCGCGGTGGGCCGCTTCGGCCGCTTCGGCCCGATCACGTGGTTGAGCATCGCGAAGGCGCTGCCCACGGTGAGGCCGAGGCCGGCGAAGACGAGAATCGGGAGGTAGCTCTTCAGCACTGGAGGTCCGTTTGGGCCGGAGGCTCACGCGGCGCACTCGCCGCAGGCCGCCGCCCACAGCCGCTGTTATACACCCTTTGTGACACATTGCCACATAGTGCTTTTCCGCATCAGCAAGCCGAAT
>DATMRN010000149.1:0-2845 GCA_035566275.1 Solirubrobacterales bacterium
ACCGTGGCCGTGTCGCTCGCTTTGTCGCTTCAGCTCCGGCCAATGCACGGGCAGTTGACGTCGAGAAAGCCAACCCGATGAAGCAAACGAAGACGTCTAGGCCTTCCAAGGGGAGGTCGGATGTGCCTCACACACTGCCCCATATCCCGAGCCTCGAGAGCCTCGAAGAAATCAGCGCCTGGCTGGGCACCTTTCGAGAGCGGCGACGCATCGCGCATACCAAGGATCAGCCGAAGCTTGAGGCGACCGTGAAGGAGCTCGAGACTCACTACCGTCGCCGGCGGGCCGAGCTCTCCTAAAGGACGCTCGAGCCACCTCCAGCTGCATCCCTGTGCCGTTGCAACGCTGCTGATCCAGTGACGTGTTGCTACCGCCGGTGCGGCCGCCAGGCAGCAGCCTGGGGCAGCCGCTGCCCAGACGAGGGCTAAGATCAACGAAGCGGCCGACGGGGGAGAGGATGACCAACTTGGCGACGAGGCAGCGCAAACCGCGGCTGGAGCAGCCGACCTCTGGAGAGGTTTCGGTCGTGACCCGGGGCCTGCTCGACCGGGAAGTCCTCCTCGAACTCGTGGATCGCGCTGTGACCAGACGGGTCACGATCATCTCAGCGCCGCCTGGAAGCGGAAAGACCTCCTTGTTACGGGCGTGGGTTGACCGCTCGAGCAAACTTCGTCGCATCGCATTTGTTTCAGTCGACCGCGACCAACAGGACCCGCAGGGGTTCTGGCGCGGCGTACTGGCCGCGATCCGTGGTTCGGCGGGCTCGATCGAAATTGAGACGCAACCAGCGTTACCCGCAGCGCTCGAGGCGGATCAGCTGGTGGACAGAGTCGTGTCCCAGATCGGCGACCTGGACGAGGCCATCGTACTGATCATCGACGATCTCCATGAGCTGACTTCGGCTAACGCCCTCACACAACTCGAGCGTTTGCTCGCGAGCCTGCCAACGTCTGCGCATGTCGTGCTCTCGTCTCGTCGGGATCCGCCGATCAAGCTGCATCAGCTCCGGCTTGCCGGGGCGGTCGCGGAGATCCGCGCCAGCGATCTGCGGTTCACCGTGGCCGAGGCGCGCGAACTGCTTGCTGGATCCGGGATCAGCCTCTCCGACGGTGCGGCATCCGCGTTGTACGAACGCACGGAAGGTTGGGCCGCGGGCCTTCGCCTGGCGGTGATCTCGTTAGGCAGTCACGCGGATCCCGAGCGTTTCGTGGCCGAGTTCTCTGGCACCGAAAGGGCGATTGGAGAGTATCTGATGGCAGAGATGCTCGGCCGGCAGCCGAGCGAGGTTCAGACCATGTTGCTGCGAACCTCGATCGTAGACCGGCTCAACGGCGAGCTCGCCGACCTTTTGGCGGGCCGCCTGGGCTCGGAAAAAATGTTGCTCGAACTGGAGGATGCCAACGCGTTCGTGGTGTCCGTCGACGCGCAGCGCACCTGGTTTCGCTACCACCAACTTTTGGCCGATTTCCTGCGCCTCGAACTCCGTCGCAGGTCGGCCGACGAGGTCCCTGACCTCCATCGCAAGGCCGCCAGGTGGTTCACCGACCACGGGGACGCTATCGAGGGCGTCCGACACATGCTCGCGGCCGGGGACTGGCTCGATGCGGCGCGGCTCCTCGCGGACCACCTGTTCAGCCTGACGCTCGACGGGCAGGAGGGAGCCATCGCCGTGCTGCTGCGGTCCTTCCCCGCGGGGGCGTCAGCCGAAAATCCCGAGCTCGCATTGGCTCGTGCGGCGGTTCAGCTTGCACAGGGAAGGTTGGAGGAAGCAGCTGCTCAGCTGGCGCTGGGTGAGTTCCACGTCCAGAGCGTCACACCCAACCGCCGCCGGCGCCTCGCGGTGGCGATCGCGTCCCTGCGGCTGGCACTCGCTCGGCGCAGTGGGCAATTCAATGAAGCCATGGAGCAGGTGAGCCTACTGGAGGCGTCAATCGGAGACAAATCGAGCGAAGAGATCGGGATGAGCAGTGAGCTGCGGGCAGTCGCGCTGATGAATCTCGGGATCGTCGAGACATGGTCTGGGCGGTTCGAGGACGCCGATCGCCACCTCTCGGAAGGAGCGGCGCTCGCCGAAGCGATCGGTCGACCGTACATCGAGGTCGCGTGCCGCGCCTATCAGGCGTTCCCGTCCGTTTCACTCGAGCCGGCACTGGAGCGAGGTCGTTACGCGCTCGCCCTTGCCGATCGCTACGGCTTTGGCGATCGCCCGGTGCTCGCGCCCGCATTGGGTGCGGTTGCGTCCATTGACGTGTGGACCGGCGAGTTCGAGGAGGGAGAGCGTTGGCTGCGCCGCGGTTGGGAAGTCATCCGGCCGGACGTTGACCCTGCTTCGGCCGTGATGTTGCACACGGTGACGGGTATGTTGCACGCCGGTCGCGGCGAGCATCAAGCCGCACTCGAGGCATTGACGGCGGCCGTACGGGCGCAGTCACTCCTCACCGGTGCGCACATCCTTGGACGCGTCGTCGCCGAGTGGCTCGCGGTCACACAAGCTCGTCTTGGGATGCGAGACGAGGCAAGAGCAACGCTCGACAGTTTCGCCGCCGAACACGACCGGATCGACGCCATCGAGCTCGCGCGAGCGGCAATCAGCATCGAAGTGGGAGATCCTGCCGCCGCGCTAGCAGTCCTCGGCGACGTTCAAGACATGAAGCCGCCGGTCGGCTTCCCGGCGTATGCACTCGTCGAAGCTCATGTGCTCGCGGGCCTCGCGCACCTGGCACTCGGTGATCGGGGCGCCGCCGCCTCAGCAGCCGAGGCCGCGCTCGCTGCTGCTGAAGCAGATCGGCTGATCTTCCCGTTTGCCATGTACAACGCCGCCGAGCTACTCGGCGCGCTTCCACGT
>DATMRN010000150.1:0-14545 GCA_035566275.1 Solirubrobacterales bacterium
CCGCCGCCGCCGAGCGAAACGCCGGCGCCGCAGGGCCATGACCATTTCGGGGTCGTCGAAAGCAGCGCCCCGCCGGCACCGGCCCCCGAACCGGCGCCGACGCCGCCGGCTTCGACAGCCGGTTCGGGCTCCCCGAGCCCCAGTTCGAGGAGCGCCAGGAGCGCCACCGAGTCCTTCGGCTTCCACGGCTGAGCGCCCCGTCCCCGAGGGGGGAGAGTTCCCGGCCCCGTCCCCTTAGGTAGGTGCGGTCGGCCAAGCGAGCCGCCCGCGAGAGCAGAGTGAGAGCGTCGCCAAGCGCCCGAATGGCAGGGCATGGCGCGGCCGCCACGGTGGCCGCGCCATGCCCTGCGCCGTAGCGCAGCCCCGCCTCTGGATGAAATCCGGCCGCGGGGTATCGAAGCGCCCTCGCCCCTCGTCTCAGCGTCGAAGGAAAACGGACGATGGGACGCAAGCAAAACGACGTCTTCGTGCTCGGCGACGAGTCGCTCGCCGCCGAGCCGATCGCAGCGCGGGACCCCGATCCCCCGGCGGTCACGGGCGCGCGGGAGCCGAACGGCGAATCGCCGCCGGCACCGGCGCGCCCTTGCGACCCGCCCGGCGGCTCCGCGGCGGGTGCCACCCGCAGGCTCGCGGTCCTCGGCCTCGGGGCCGCGGCCGCCGCCACGCTCGGCGCGCTGGAGCTATCCGGCGCCGGGCCGGCGCATCCGCATCGCGATCAGACGTCGCCGCGCTCGCTGCTGGCAGCAAGCCCAGCGCCGAGCGCCCCGGCGCCGCCCACCCGAGCGGCGCCAGCCCGTCCCGCCGATCCGCAGTCAAAGCCGAGGCCCCGCCACCTCACGGTGCGGCGGCCGCGGCGCATCCACCACGGCGAGCCCGAGCGCGAACCCAACCCAGAACAGGCGCCTGTCAGCTCGCCCGTGCAAGCCCCGGCCCCGCCTCCGCCCCCGGTGGCGGCCCCGGCCCCGGCTCCCCTGCCCCCGAGCCCGCCGCCACCCCCGGGTGGCGGCGGCTCGGGCGGCAGGGAGCGGTTCGGCTTCGAGCGCTGATGGCGGGCGGGGTTTCAGCCGGCGCCGGCGAGCTCTCGGGGCGGGTGCAGAGCGGCTGGCAGAGCGTGCGCCGCGCCCGCTACTCCTCGGCGGCGCCGCGCTACCTGGCGACGGCGGTCCTCTTCGGCTTCTTCGCGCTCGGGGTGCGCACGGCGCTCTTCCCGGCCGCGGCGGCGGCGCCGGCGGTCCAGGTGAGCCGCGGCGCCGACGCCCCCAGCGAGGACTTCGCCCTGCAGTTCGCGCGCGCCTACCTCAGCTACGACGCCGCCGCTCCGGGCGAACGCGAACGCGCCCTGGCGCCCTTCCTCTCCACCCAGCTCGCCGGCGGCGCCGGCTTCACCCCCGCCGCCGGATCGCAGCGGGTGCTCTGGGCCGAGGTCGCCTCCGACCAGCCGGCGCTGGCCGGCGGGCGGGTGATCACCGTCGCCGCGTCGGTCTCCACTCAGCGCCTGCCGCTCTACCTGGCGGTCACCGTCCGCCACCAAGCGGGCCAGCCGCTGGCGCTGGTCGGCTACCCCTCGCTGGTCGGCGCCCCCGCGGTCGACACCCGCGCGGCAGCGCCGGCGCGCAGCGCGGTCACCGAAGCCGCCGTGCTGGAGGTGGTCGACCGCGTCCTGCGCAACTACCTGGCCGGCGCCGCGCCGAACCTGCAGGCCGACCTGACCGCGGACGCGGTAGTGACCCTGCCGACCGTCGCCCTGCGGGTGCAGAACGTCGACCAGGTCGCTTGGGTCGCCGGCCCCGGCTCGGGCGCGGTGCTGGCGACCGTCACCGCCGCCGACTCGCGCGGCAACGCCTACACGCTCACCTACGAACTGGGGATCGCCTACCGCGAGCGCCCCTACGTCGACTTCATCGAGGTCGTTCCGACTTCCACCTGAGCCCACCCCGCCAAATCGAGAGAGAGGTAACGAGATGAACCGAAAGATCGCCACCGCGCTCGTGACGTCCATCCTGCTGTTCAGCGCTGGGGCGCTGGCGCCATCCGGGACGCCGCCGAGCATCGCTTCGCTCGGAGCGTCGGCGACGGCCGGCGCGGCGGTGACCAAGTCGCTGAGCGCCGCCGGCGGTGGCGGCGGCAACGTCGGCAGCGCCGGCAACCGGCTCGGCGGCCTGCTCAGCGGCTGGGCGGTGCCGGTGATCACCGTGCTCGCCGGCTGCCTGCTGGTCGGCGCCCTCGCCTCGCGCAACATCGGCGCCAGCGTCGGCATCGTCGTCATCACCCTGCTCGGGCTGATCTTCCTGCTGGCGCCGCAGACGGTCGAGTCCTTCGCCAAGGGCATCGCCAGCACGGTGTTCTGAGCCCGCGATGCCCGCCGAGCCCAGCCGCAAGGTGGTCCGCTCCTACCGGCTCGTCTTCCGTCGGCGCTGGCGCCTCTTCCGCATCCAGAACTGGCGGATCCCGCTGCCGGGCGGCCTCGAGCTGCGCCTGCTCGGCTACTGGCTCGCGACTCTGGGCGCAATCGCCGCGCTCGGCCGGCTGCCGCTGCTCGGCGCAGCGGTGGCGGCGCTGCCGCCCTCGCTGCGCCTGTTGGCGCTGCCGATCGCCGCCGCCTGGGCGCTCTCGCGCTGGGAGGTCGACGGGCGCTCGCCGCACCGGGCGCTGGTGGGCCTGGGCGCCTGGTGGCTGCGACCCCGCGTCCTCGCCGCCGGCCGTCGCTGCCCGCCGCCCGGCGTCGACTTCGCGCCGCTGCGCCAGCTCGTCCTGGCGCCCGACCTGAGCGGGAGCGAGTACCAGCGCGGAAGGGTTGCGGGGCCGGCGAGGCTGTTGCTGCGCTACCCGGTGCGGGTCGCCCTGGAGGGCGTCCCGAAGGGAACAGGAGAGGGTCCGAAAGAGCGCTTGGCGGCGGCTCGGCTGTGGCGTTTCAGCCCGGCCGGCGGTCCTCCCCTGCACCGGGGCAAGACGCTGGAGATCCCCGCCGGGCGCACCGTCGTCTTCGAGGTGGCGCCCGAGTGAGCGCCCCGCTCGCCACCACCGCGATCGCCGCCCGCTCACTTCCCCGGGTCGGCGCAGCGCTCCCTCCCGCCTCCGGCGCCTGTCCTGCTCAGCGGATCAGCGTCACCTCGGCCTCGACGTCCGCATCGGCGAAGGCCCCGTCTGACGTCAAGGCCGGCACACCGAGCCGTGCCGCCAGCACCAGGCAAGCCCGGTCGGCCAGTGAGAGTCCTTGCGGTTCGGTCACCGGCCGCAATCGCGCCACCTCGACGCAGTCGCCTTCGGTCAACGGCTCGATCGACAGCGCCCCGCCGATGAACCCGCACTCCCGGTACTCGGCCTCCAACGCCGCCGGATCGCCGCCGCGCTCCGCGATCTTCGATAGCGCCTCCGCCCAGTTGACCACGCTGATCGCCGACCGACCCTCCAGCGCCGCGTCGACCACGGCCGCTCCGACCTCGTCCTGGGCGAACGCCAACAGCGCTGAGGCGTCCAATACCGACGCCGGCGCGCGGGTTTCAGCCACCGCTACGTCGCCGCTGTGCTTCTTCCTCGGTCTCGTGGCCTTCGCGCCGGCTTTCGGCCCGCCGCTCGGCGACCAGCTCGTCGGCCAGGCTCACTCCTGGCGGAGTGAGGTGGGCGAGGCTGCCTCGGGCGAACTTGATCGCCTTGAGCCGCTTCTCGATCTCGGCATCGGTGACTTTGACGGCGTGAGCCATGCGACCAGTCTACCGCCCGCTTCCACGGCTCCAATCACCCGCCGCACCGGCGATCCCAAGGAGAACAGGTGAGGCCGCCGCACTACTTCTTCTGGGCCAACCTCGTGCTGCGCACCCCGACCGACGCCTGGGCGGTCTACGAGCTGGAGGGCCAGAGCTACCCCGGCCTCTCGGACTCGCGCAAGATCGAGGTGGGGGAGCGGCTGGAGGCGCTCGCCTACACCCTGGAGTCCGACTTCCAGGTCCTTCGCATCGCCCCCGCCTTCGACGCCGCCGCCTACGAGCGCCGGGCGCTCTCGACGCTCGACCCCCGCCACGGCCGGCGTGAGCGCTTCGAGCGCCACCTCGCCGAACACCGCGCCGAGTTCGAGCGCCGCGGCGCCCTGCGCCCCGAGATCTACCTCGCGGTCCGCCTCGGCGCGCCCGGCGGCGCCGGGGCGCTGGGCGGGCTGCTCGACGGCGCGGCGGCGGCGTGGCGCACCCTCGCCGAGCGAGTCGGCTTCGAGCAGGCGCGGGGGATCGGCCGCGAGCGGCTGGCGGCGCTGCGAGCTGCGGAGGAGGGCGCCTACGAGCGGGTGCTCGGCTACCTGGAGTGCTCGCGGGTGGGGCCGCGGCGGCTCGCGGGGCTGATCCGCCGCGCCTACACCCGCGGCCTCGGCGAGCCCGACGCCGACGAGAGCTTTCAGCCGCAGGCGCTCAGCTTCCTCGACCCCGGCGGCGAGGAGCGCTTTGAGCCCTACGGCTATGACCTCCTGCGCCTGCACGAGAGCCGCGTCACCGTGCAGCGTCGCTCGTTGCTGATCGACTCCGAGCGCGGCCGCGCCCACCAGGCCCAGCTCGTGCTCGGCGCGATGCCCGAGGAGGCGCTCGTCCCCGGCCCCAGCGCCGAGCTGATGTTCACCCCGCTGGAGCTCGGCTTCGCGGTCGACGCGACGCTCTCGGTCGAGTTCGTCGCCAACCGCGAGGCGCGCCGCCAGGTGGCGAAGCGCAAAGTCGACGCCGACCAGATCGCCCGCGAGGAATCGGCGGGCGATCACGGCCCCTCGGTCGAGGGCGCCGAGCGCCCCCACCTTGCCCGCGAGCTGGAGGCCGTTCTCGGCGGCGGCGACCGCCCGCCGTTGCTGCGCTCGGCGCTGCTGCTCTCCGTCGCCGGGCGCGAGGAGGCGGAGCTGGAAGAACGGGTCGAGCGACTGCGCGAGTCCTACGGGCGGGTGCAGCTGCACTGCCCCGGCGGCGAGCAGCACCGCCTCTTCCTCGCCTCCCTGCCCGCCGCGACCTTCCCCCTGCCCGAGTACAAGGAGCACCTGCTGCCCGACCAGCTGGGGGCGATGGTGCCGCACGCGATCAGCCACGCCGGCTCGGCGATCGGCCCCTACATCGGCTACACCTTGACCGGCTCGCGCGCCCCGGTCCAGTTCGACCTCGCCGAGGCCTGCCAGCAGAGTCGCCCGCCGACCTGCCTGCTCGCCGGCAGCCTCGGCTCGGGCAAGACGATCTGCCTCGAGCTGGCGGTCTGGCAGGCCTTCCTGCAGGGCTCGGCGCCGATCGTCGACATCGACCCCAAGGGCGATCACCGCCTCGAGCGCCTGCCCGGCGTCGCCGGGGCGATCGAGACGATCGAGCTCTCCGGCGAGGAGCGCTACCGCGGCCTGCTCGATCCGATGCGGGTCGGGGCGCAGGAGACGCGCGAGGACCTCGCCTACAACTTCCTCGTCTCGATCCTGCCGGCGCCGGTCAAGCCCGAGTGGCAGACCCAGCTGCGCCTCGCCGTCTCCGAGGCCGCCGCGGCGGGGGCGCGCAGCTGCGGTGAGGTGCTCGAGCGCCTCGCCGCCTCGGGCGAGCCCGACGCGGCCGAGGCGGCACGCGCGGTCGAGGTGCACGCGTCGAGCGGCCTCGCCAGGCTCGGGCTCGGGTCGGCCGAGACCGAGCTGGCCGAGGTCGGCGACGCCCAGCTAGTCTCGCTGCGGATCCGCAACCTCACCCTGCCGCTGGCCGGCACCGCCCGCGCCGAGTTGCTCGCGGAGGAGCGGACCAGCCTCGCGGTGCTGCGCCTGCTCGCCGCCTACGCGCTGCGGCTCTGCGCCACCGACACCGCGCGGCACTCGGTGCTGGCGATGGATGAGGCCTGGGCGCTGACCTCCGACACCCAGGGTCGGGCGCTCTTGGAGCGGATCAGCCGCCTCGGGCGCTCGCAGAACATCACCCCGATCCTGGCGACCCAGATGCTCGGCGACGCCGCCGAGCTGGAGCCGCTGGTCGGGGCGCTGTTCGCCTTCGGCGTCGAGACCGAGGTCGAGGCGCGTAAGGCGCTGGCGCTGCTGCGCCTCGACCCCGACGACGAGGCCCAGGTCCAGCGGCTGATCGGCTACCGGGCGGGGCGCTGCTACCTGCGCGACTTCGCCGGCCAGGTGGCGCCGGTGCAGATCGACCCGCCGCGCTGGCTGCTGGGCGAGCTCGACACGACGCCGCGCCGCGAGGAGGCGCAGGCCTCCCGCCCCGCCGCCCCGCCCGACGATCTCCCCGAGGCCGCCGATGCGGTGGCCCCCTGAGAAGCCGCTGCAAGGCCCCGCGCGTTCGGCTTTGGCGAGCGCCGCCCAGCGCTCCGCGGGGGAGCCTGGGCCTTTAACCGACCGGCCAGTGCTCTACCTCGAGCTCGGCCATCGGGAAGTCGCGCGGGTTGCCCGTCGCCAGCCGCGCTCCCACACCGAGCGCCGCGGCGGCGATCAGGCAATCGGCCTGGCTCAGCGTCGTTCCCTGCGCGGCGAACTGCGAGCGCCAGCGCCCGGCGCGCTCGCCCTCCGCCCCTCGGAGCGGCGCGACCCGCAACGCCCCCAGCAACCGGCCCACGGCCGCCTCCTCGCTTGGCCTTGTGCCTCGCCAGACCTCCTCGACGTTGATCGCGCACACATACGGCGGCGGCCCTTCGCCGCGCAGGGCGCGCAGCCGCTCGGCGGCCTCGCGGCCGCGCAGCGCGTCGATCAGCACCGTCGTGTCGAGCAGCAGCTCCGCCACCTCGGCTCAGCCGACGCGCCGCCGCTCGCCCTGGCGCCCGGCCCTAACCCAGGCGGCCGGATCGCGGTCCCACTCGTGGCCGCGGCCCTCGACAGCGCCCAGCGAGGCCTCGATCTCCTCCCAGCGCCGCTCGTCCTCGAGCGCCTGCTCGACCGTCCGCGCGATGAAGGCGCTGCGCTGCCCGCGCCCGGCGCGCCGGTCGAGCTCGGCGATCAACCCGTCATCGAGGCTGATGTGCAATCGCATGTGCCTAGGCTAACACACGAATTTAGGCAAAATGGTCTGGGCTGTAACGGCTCAACCTTCCTCTCCGGCCCCCCGCACCACGACCTCGGGCAACCCGGCGAACCCATCCAGGTCGGCGCTCACGACCTCCCGGTCCCGCGCCCGCGCCGTCGCCGCGATGATCAGGTCATGCGCGCCGCGCGGAGTGCCGGCGCGCTGCGTGTGGGCGAGCAGCGCGCCGTGTGCCCGGGCGACGTCGAGGTCATAGCCCTCGACCGAGACGGCCTCCAGCACCGCGGCGACGAACGCCTCGCGCCCTACCCGCCGCTTCTCGCTCGCCAGCTCGACGCCGACCGCCAGCTCGGCCACGCTAATCGCCGCGATCGCCACGTTGTCCTCGTCACCGACCAGCTCACCGAGCGCCGCGACGCCCTCGCGCTCGGCATCGACCAGCACCGTGGTGTCGAGGATCAATCGCGCCAGGGGTCCGTACCGGGGCCGACGGCGTCGCGCAGCTCGCGCAGCTCAGCGGCCCACTCGGCGTCGGACCGATGCCTCCGCAGCGCCTCCTTCAGCGCCCGTCCGGTCCCGACGAGCGCCGGGGCGATCGTCGCGACGACCCGGCCGTGGCGGACCACGACGAAGGACTCGCCCTTCGACTCGACGCTGTCGAGCACGTCGGAGAACCGCCGCGCCGCATCGGTGGCGCTGAGCTGCTTCACAAAATCAGATTATCAGATCAAACTATCCAAAGCGACCGCACTCCGTCGTGCGCCGCTGGCGATGCTCGCGCTCGCGGCGCTGTGGCTGGCTGTGCCCGCCCTCGCCCGCGGTGCTGCGCCGAAGGCCGGCGGCGGCTCGACCACCCCCGCCAAGGCCGCCGACAAGCACAAGCACGGGGGTACCGAAGAACCGGCCGGCAAAGAAGGCGAAAGCCCCAGCCAGCTGACCTCTCCCAACCAGGTCGGCGACGGCACCCTTGCTCAGGAACTCGGCGCCACCGGCCAGGTCGATCCCCTCTCGGGGCTCGGCATCCGCAACCCGGCCTGCGACCAGCTGGCCCAGATCCGGGCGCGGGCGACTCGCCTTGCCTGCGAAGCCAACGGCACCCCGGAGGGCACCTACCCGGCCTCCAACTACGGCTTCGACATCTTCATCTCGACCGGGATCACCCACCCGGTCGGCGACATCACCTACGGCTTCGCGACGGTCCTCAACGGGATCTGGCTGGGGCTGCTCTTCGTCCTCAAGCTCGTCCTCTCGCTGCTCGGGTTGGCCTTCGGCCTCAACCCGTTCGGCAGCGGCCAGACGATGAGCCAGATCTCCGCCGCGGTCGGGCGCCTCTACTCGCGGATCACCGACCCCTGGCTCTCGACCCTGATCGTCTGCGGCGGGATCTGGTTCGCCCACAAGGGCCTGATCAAGCGAGAGGTCGCCGCCGGGGTGGGGGGGACGCTGGCGGCGATCGCGATGCTGGTCCTCGGGCTCTGGGTCGTGCACCAGCCGCGCGAATCGGTCGGTCAGCTGGCGAGCCTCTCCGACGAAGTCGCCCTGGGGACGATCAGCGCCCCGCAGTCGGGTTCGGTCTCACGGCCGGTCGGCAGCTACGCCGAAGCGATGTCGCAAACCTGGACGCGGCTGGTCGAGGTGCCCTTCGCCGGCCTCGACTTCTCCGACGTCAAGTGGGCGCTCGGCCCGCCGCCGGCCGAAGCGGTGCGCAAGGCCGACGAAAAGTTCTGCGAGGACTTCGGTGCCCTGGCGCTGCTGGCGGTGCTCGCCAACCTCGGCAGCACGCAGGCGAAGGAAGCCTGCGCGAACTTCGCCGCCAAGCGCTACGGGCGCCCGCAGCGGGTGATCGACCTATACCTGCGCTCCTCGCCGGGCAGCGCGGCGCGCGAAGCGCTGTGGAGCTACTTCAACGGCAACTCCGCCTACAAGGCCAAAGTCGCCGCCCAGGGCGGCGACGGGGTGCTGACCCGGCTCTCGATGCTGGCGCTGTTCGCGATCGGGCTGCTCGGCGCGATCCTGCTGCTGGCCTGGCTCGCGATCCGCCTCTTCACCCAGGCGGCGATCGCCTTCGTCCTCCTCCTCGCCGCTCCTTTCGCCCTCTTCTTGCCGCTGCTCGGCGACGCCGGGCGGCGCGGCTTCAAGACCTGGGGCCTGACCTTGCTGGGGGCGATCGTCGCCAAGGTGATCTACGCCGCCTTCCTCTCGATCGTCCTGCTCGGGATCGTCATTCTCGGCGCGGTCGACGGCCCCGCCGGCTCAGCCACCGGCTTCCTGCTCTCGGCCGCCTTCACCTGGTCGGTCTTCCTCAAGCGGGCCGAGCTGGTCGGCTGGATCAGCGTCGGCGACCACGAGCGCCTCGCTGGCATCGGCCTCGGCGGTCTGGCCGCCTTGAAGATCGGCGGCCGGGTGGCCGGGGTGCCGGGCGGGGCCGTGCGCGGCGTCGCCCGCCGCGCCAATCACCTGAGGCGCTCCCGCGCCGCGCTGGGCGCCGCGGCGACGCGGGAGACGGCGAGGGGCTCCCTGCAGGGCTCCGCCCGCGCCCTCGCCGAGCAGCGCTACCGCGAGGCGCGCGAGACGGTGGGCGCCGCCGAGGACGAGCCCGCCTCAGTCAAGCGCGAAGCGAAAGGGGCGGCCGGGGCGAAACGCACCTCGCCGGCCGCCGCCGCGGCGGGCGCTCGGCAGGCCGCGAAGGCGGGGGTCGAAGACCCTGCGACGCCAACCCCGAGCCCCGAGCGCTACCGCCGGGCAAAGGAGCTGCTGGCCCAGGTCGAGCGCAACCAGAGCCGGCTCGGGGAGCGCTGGTCAGAGCGCGACCTGCGGCGCTTTGAGGCGGAGGACCGCAAGCTGTTGCAGAACTCGGCCGATCCCGCCGACCATGCCCACCGGGCTGGCTATGAGCGCACCCAGTTCGAAGCGCTGAAGGGCCCCGAGCGAGAGCGCGCCGAGCAGGAGATCGAGAGGGCGAGAAAGCACGACTCCCAGCGCCTGGCGCTCGCCTCCGAGGTGCCCGGCCGGATCGCCGGCCGCGGGCGGGCGGCGGCGGAGCGGGTGCGCCAGGGCGCCGAGGGGCTGGGCGGTGCGACGGCCCGCCGCGAGCAGCTGCAGCGCCTGCGCCGGGAGCGGCGCAGCCGCGACCACCTGGCGCCGCGGCGCAACCTGAGCCGGGGAGGCTAGGTGTCCCCGGCGGCGCAGCGCTTGCGCCTGGTCCTCTTCTGCCTCGCCTGCGCGGCGCTGGCGGCGGCGGCGATCGGCTTCGCGGGCGGCGGCCAGCCGCCCGCGCCGGCTCCGCCGCCAGCCAGGTCGGGGGTGGCGCCCGCCGCCCCGCTTGCGCCGCAACCCGCGGCAAGCAGCGAGGCGGCGGGCCTTCGCGCCACGCTCGGCCACGCGGCTCGCCGCTTTCTTGCCGCCTTCTTTCGCTACGAGATCGGCGAGCTGGGGCCGGGGGTGCGGCGGGCGCTGCGCGCCGCCGCGACCCCCGGCTTCGCCGCCGAGCTGCTCGTTGGTCCGCCCCGCAGGCCGCCGCCGGGAATCCCGGCGGCGGTGCCGGGGCGGCTGACGATCGCCGTCGCCTCGCTCTCACCGCCGCGGGCGCTGGTCAGCGGCGCCGCCCGTCGCGGTGGACAGGCAGAGCAGTTCTCCTTCGTCTTCGAAGCCGTCGATGGCGCCTGGCTGGCGAGCGGGCCGGGCGAATGAACGGCCCGCCGGGCTCCGAGCGCCCGTCGCCGGAGCGCCGGGCGCTCGGCGTCGCGGCGCGCCTGCTCGCCCGCGGGCTGGGCTGGAAAATCGCCGCCGGCGCAGCGGTGGCGCTGCTCTGCCTGCTCTGCTTCGTCGGGCTCTTCGTCGCCTCCTCGCCGAGTACCGCGAGCGGCGAATGCGCCGTCAGCGGCGGCTCTGGAGAAGGGATCCCGGTCAACTACGTGCCCTGGCTGGAGAAAGCGGCGAGCAAGTACAAGCTCGGCCCGCAGGGCTTCTCGATCGTCGCGGCGATCCACAAAGTGGAGTCGGACTTCGGCCGCTCGCAGCTGCCCGGCGTGCGTTCGGGGACCAATTCGGCCGGGGCCGCCGGGCCGGGTCAGTTCCTCGCCGAAACCTGGGCGACCTACGGCGTCGACGCCAACGGCGACGGCCGCAAGGACGTCTACAGCGTCCCCGACTCGGTCTTCGCCACCGCCAACTACCTGCACGCCTCCGGCGCGCCTGGCGACTGGCGCGCGGCGATCTTCTCCTACAACCACGCGGAGTGGTACGTGCAGGAGGTGCTGGAAACCGCGAGCGGCTTCGGCGCGAAGGCGGTCTGCAGCGCGTCGGCCTCCGCCCAGCTCGGCCCGCTGCCCAGCGAAGCGCCGGCGCGGGTCGAATACGTGGCGAGGTGGATCGAAGCGCGCCGCATCCACTACTGCTGGGGCGGCGGCCACGGATCCCAGCCCGGCCCCTCGCCCGGTAGCGGTGAATTCTGCGGCCCCGGCGTCAAGGGCCTCGACTGCTCCGGCGCGGTGCGCTGGCTGCTCGTCCTCTCCGGCTACCGCGACCCCGGCGGCCTGCGCTCCGACCTGCTCGGCGCCGCCTTTCCCTCCGGTCGCGGCCGAGCGGTGACGATCTGGTCCAACGTCGACCATGTCTTCCTCGAAATCAACGGCCGCGACTGGGGCACCTCGGACTCCAACTTCGCCCACGGCCCCGGCTTCGGAGCGCAGCCGACGGCTGGCTTCGCGCCGAGCCACCCGCCGGGGCTGTGAGGGTGCTACTCGACAGGCTAGGCTCGCCTGGGTGAGCCAGTTCCCTTCGATCAAGGCTAGGCGCTTGCTGGCGATCTTGGAACGCAAGCCGCTGGGCTACCGCGTCGTGCGCCAGGCCGGTTCGCATCGCCGGATGGAGTCGCCGCAGCACCCGCCGCTCACCTTCGCCTTCCACGACACGGCGACAGTCCCCAGCGGCCTGGTGCGGAAGATTCTCACCAGGGATGTCGGACTTGCCGAGCAAGAGGCCCGGAAGCTACTCTGAGGTGGAGGATCGAATGGACACCGTGCGCGTCATCTACCACCACGAGGCCGACGGCTGGTGGGCCGAGTCGCCCGACATCGACGGGTGGTCTGCCGCTGGCGACACCTACGCCGAGGTCGCCAAGCTCGCTCGGGAGGGTATTCCGTTCGCGCTTGGCCACGACGCCGACTTGGAGCACTACGTTCCGGCTGGCGAGCGCGTCCCGGCATAGGAGCCGATGTTTCTCGCCGCCATCCGGATCTCAATCCGGCGCGTCTCGGCTCGTGCTGGCGCCCAGCTCCCTTAGAGCCGCCCGTCCCTCGGCTAGACAGCGGTTGACCTTGGTGTAGGACCACCCCGTCTGCTTGCAGATCTCGCGATAGCTGTAGCCGAAGGCGAGCAGCGAGAGCGCCCGTCGCTCGTCGCGCTTCAGCGTGGCGAGGCGATCGCGGATCGCCGCGATCTCCTCGCCACGGTCGAGGAGATCATCCGGGTCGCGGTTGGGGCCGCCAAGCAGCTTGATGTCTGAGCAACGATCGCAGTCACGGCTCGAGCGCCGCTCCCAGGACTGCTGCTGGAGCCGGTAAAGCGCCCAGCAGCGCCGCTTCAGGGTCAGGGTGAGCCACGCCAGCGGTGGCGAATCGCCCTCGGGATCGAAGCGCTCGATGAAGAGTACGAGCGCGTCTTGGAGCGCCTCCTCGGCTTCCTCGGCGCTGGCGCTGTTGCGCCTCGCGATCGCCAGCAGCCGCGCGCGATGGGCGGCGTAGATCTGCTCGGCGAGCGCCTGCGGGCGTACTCGCGCTGCGTGGCGTGAGACTGGCGCTGGCGCCCTGGCCACGGGCTGCCTCCCTCCGTCGCTGACTCGACGAAGGCCGCGATGCGCCGGTCAGGCGATCCCTGCACCCGAAGGGCCAGCGCAGCCGGAGCCCCTGCTCGCAGGGGCTTGCTGGGATCGCCGCCGGCGCGATCATTCGCGGTCTGAGGAGTCAGCGACGCGAGCGAGGCTTGCGCCAGGCGCAGCGGCTGAGTTCGGCGACCCGCAGCGGGCGTTGGGCTCGCCCGGGCGCGCAGGACTCGCATGCTGGCACGCAAGCGTGCTTTCGCTCGCCCATGCACACCCAGGCGAACCTGACCAACGGGAATCGGCGCGTGGATCGGCCGCCTGGCCTGCCTGACGGTGCCGACGGGCTGGTCGCCGAGGAGGCCGTGGCGCTACGGTTGCTCTCCGAGCAGGTGGCGATCCCGCTCGATCAGCTGGCGCGCTTTCTGAATTGCCCGCTGGAGCGGGCGGTGGAGGTGGTGCAGGGTCTCGCGGACGCCGGCTGCGTCCGCTATCGCCGCTTTCTGGTCAGGGACATGCCCTGGTTCTGGCTCAACGGTCGCGGGGCGCGGCTTGCCGGCACCGGCTTCGTCGCCTCGGCGCCCGATGTGGCGATGCTGGCCCACCGCCGCGCGATCAACGAGGTGCGGCTGCACCTGGCCGACCGCGCGCCCGAGGGCCGCTGGGTCTGCGAACGGACGGTCTACCGCCAGCGCGACCCCGAGGACCACCTGCCCGACGCGGTCTTTGAGATCGGCGGCGAGCGTCACGCGATCGAGGCCGAGCTCTCGACCAAATGCAACCACGAGATCCGTCACATCGTCGCCCAGCACAGCAACCGCTACGACGCCGTCCTCTACTTCTGCGGCCCTTGTCCCTACAGGCTGTTGAAGCGGGTGCAGGCCGAGGGACGCTGGCCGAAGCTGGTGATCCGCCCCCTGCCGGAGGGCAAGCCATGCTGAGGCGACGCAAGAGCTGCTCGGTCCCGAGTGCCGCGTCGGCGGCTCTCGAAGGTGCCGTGCTCGGCCGCCGCCTCGCCGGTGAGCGGGCGCTGCCGATGAGCGGGCCGAACCTGGTCTGGCCCTTCGAACAGATGCCCCGCCACGCCGTGATCCTCGGCGCCAGCGGCTCCGGCAAGACCGAGACCTCGATGCGGATCGCCCATCAGCTGGCCTGTAAGAGCGAGGCGCAGGTGTTCTACCTCGACGCCAAGGGCGACCGCGGCTCGGCGGAGCGCTTCGCGGCGCTGATGGGAGCCGCCGGGCGCAGCGTCCGGGTCTTTCCCAACCAGCCCTTCGATGCCTGGCGCGGCGATTGGCGCGGCATCGCCAACCGCCTGCTGGAGGTGATCCAGTTCACCTCAGAGGGTCCCGCCGCCTACTACCGCGACATCGCCAAGACGGCGCTGCAGCTCGCCTGCAACCACCCCGACGGCCCGCCACGATCGAGTGCCGAGCTGCTGGGGCGCCTCGACTACGAGCTGCTCCTGAACGCCCACGGACCGAGCAGCGCGGTGCTTTCCCTGCCGCGCGACAAGGTGAGCCAGGTGCGGCTGCGCTACCAGGCCTTCTTCGGCCAGCTCGGCTGCGCCCTGGACGGCGATTGGTCCTGGGAGGACGCCGATGCCGCCTACCTGCTGCTCGACTCGGTTGCCCTGGGAGAGGACACCGCGGGGGCGGCGAGCCTGCTCTTCGCCGACTTCGCCCACTACTTCAGCCAGCGCAAGGAGCGCGCGCGCTTCTGCCTGCTCTTCGCCGATGAGTTCTCGGCGATCGCCGACTCCTCCGACGTGGCGATG
>DATMRN010000151.1:0-3427 GCA_035566275.1 Solirubrobacterales bacterium
CCACCGGCGTCTACGGGACGAACCTGGTCGGTGTGCGCGGCAACTACGACGACGTCAACCGGCTCTGCACCCAGCTCGCCGAAAGCCGCCCCTGGGCCTTCGTCAACGTCAACCTGCGCCCCTACTACGCCGAGGGCTCCAAGACCCTCGCCTACGAGACGGTCGAGCAGCTGGGTTGGGAGCTGCCGGACCGGGTCGTCTGCCCGATCGCCTCGGGCTCGCTCTTCACCAAGGTCGGCCGCGGCTTCCAGGAGTGGCTCGACCTCGGGCTCGTCTCGGGCGCCCAACCGGTCTTCAACGGCGCCCAGGCGGAGGGCTGCAGCCCCGTCGCTACCGCCTTCGCCGAAGGCTGGGAAGTTTGCAAGCCGCAGCGGCCCGAGACGATCGCCAAGAGCCTGGCGATCGGCGACCCGGCCGATGGCCCCTACGCGCTGGAGCATGCGCGCAAGACCGGCGGCAGCGTCGACTCGGTCACAGATGAGGAGATCCGCGACGGCATTCGCCTGCTCGCCGAGACGACCGGGATCTTCACCGAGACGGCTGGCGGGGTCACCGTCGGCGTGCTGAAGAAGCTCGCCGAGCGAGATGAGATAACCACCGGCGAGCGGGTTGTCGTCTACATCACCGGCGAGGGGCTGAAGACCCTCGACGCGACTCGCGATAGGTTCCAGATGCACGAGATCGGGCCCGATCTCGCCAGCTTCGAGTCCGAGTTCCGCCAGGAGGTGAGCGTCTGATGGCAGTCACCGTGAAGATCCCGACCCAGCTGCGGGCAGCGACCGACGGACAGTCCGAGGTCGAGGTCGCCGGCTCCACCGTCGGCGAGGCGCTCGACGCGGTCTTCGACGCGCACGGCGACCTGCGCGAGCGGATCACCCAGGACGGCGACCTGCGCCGCTTCGTCAACGTCTACGTCTCCGGCGAGGACATCCGTTTCCAGCAGGGCCTGGAGACGGCGATCAACGAGGGCGACGAGGTCACGATTCTTCCGGCCGTCGCCGGCGGCTGCTGACGGCTGTGGCACGGCGCATTTCGGCGTCCTCGGTCGCTTGCGTGCAGAGCACGCGGCGCTCCCTGCGTCCTTGAACTGCTTGGCCACAGCCGCCAGCAGGAACTAATGAAAAAACCACCAGTGGCCATTCTTTGCGGAGGGCGGGGAACGCGGCTCCGCGAGCGGACGGAGACCATGCCGAAGGCGTTGGTCGAGATCGGCGGCCGGCCAATCCTCTGGCACGTGATCGAGATCTACGTGGCGCAGGGGTTCGAGCGTTTTGTCCTGGCAACCGGGTACCTGGGGGAGATGGTCGAGGAGCTCGCCGTCGCCGAGCGCTGGCCCGACGGGGTCTCGGTCGAGTGCGTCGACACCGGGCTCGACACCCAGACCGGGGGGCGGATAGCTCTTCTCTCCGACCGGCTCGACGGCGGCACCTTCTGCGTGACCTATGCCGATGGGGTCGCCGACGTCGACCTCCGCGCCCTGCTCGACTTCCATCGGGGACACGGGGCGCTGGCGACGGTGACCGTGGTGCGGCCGCACCTGCAGTGGGGGGTGGCAGAGCTCGATGGCGACGGCCGGGTCGAGAGATTCGTCGAGAAGCCGCGCTCCGAGCACTGGATCAACGGCGGCTTTTTCTGCTTCGAGCCAGGGGCGCTCGACTACCTGGATGAGAGAAGCGTGCTGGAGAGCGAGCCGTTGGAGCGCCTCGTCGCCGACGGGCAGCTCCGCGCCCACCGCCACGAGGGATTCTGGGACTGCATGGACACCTACAAGGACGCGGTCGTCCTCAACGACCTCTGGGAGAGTGGCGAGGCGCCGTGGAAGGCGTGGGCGCCGGCGGGAATCGGGCCGCGGTGAAGCGGGCCCTCGTCACCGGCGCGCACGGCTTCGTCGCCTCCCACTTGGCGCGGGCGCTGCTGGAGCGGGGAGACGCGGTAACGGTCCTCGACCTGCCGCCACCGCGCCTCTCCGGGTTGGCGCTGCAGGGGATCGAGTCGGAGGTCGAGTCGATCGAGGCGGACCTGCGCGACGCGCGGCTGGTCGGGGCGACGCTGGAGGCGGGCGAGTTCGACGTCGTCTTCCACCTCGCCGCGCAGACGCTGGTCGGGCCGGCGATGTCCGATCCCACCGCGACCTTCGAAGCCAACGTGCGCGGCGCCTGGAACCTGCTGGAGGCCTGCCGCCGCGCCGACGTGCCGGCGGTCGTCGTCGCCTCCTCCGACAAGGCCTACGGGCCGCACGAGCGGCTCCCTTACCGCGAGGACTTCCAGCTGCGCCCGGCCTCCCCGTATGAGGCGAGCAAGGCGGCGGCCGACGCGATCGCGCTCAGCTACGCCCCCGCCTACGGCCTGCCGGTGGCCGTCGCCCGCTTCGCCAACGTCTACGGCGGCGGCGACCTCAACTTCTCCCGCCTCGTCCCCGAGGCGATCGTCGCGGTGCTGGAGGGACGCCGGCCGGCGATCCGCTCCGACGGCAGCCCTCAGCGTGACCTCCTCTACGTCGACGACGCGATCGCCGCCTACCTGGCGATCGAGCACGAGGTCGGGGCCGGCGGCCCGGCGGCGGGGGAGGCGTTCAACGCCGGCGGCGAGCGTCCCCATTCGGTGGCAGAGGTGCTGGAGGAGATCGCGGAGGTCGCGGGCGGCGGCCTCGAGCCTGAGTACCACGGCACCGGCAGCCCGGCCGGTGAGATCGACCGCCAGTACGTCGACTCGGCGAAGCTGCGGGCGCTGACCGGCTGGTACCCCGAGGTCGACCTTCGCGACGGCCTGCGCCGCACCCTGGAGTGGTACCGGCTCAACCCGGAGGCTCGTCCCTGATGTGCGGCCGCTTCACCGTCACCGCCAAGGACACGAAGACGATCGCCGATCGCTTCCAGGTCGAGCTGGAGAAGGCGCTGGAGCGAGGCGCCGACGGCGAGGCTCCGCCGCCGACGCCGGAGCGGGCGGAAAAAGCCGCCAAAGCGCTGGGCCGCTTCAACGTCGCCCCGACTCAGGAGGTGCTGACCGTGCGCTCCTCGCCAGACCCCGAGGAGGCGGCGCGGGGGGAGCGCGAGGCGCGGCTGATGCGCTGGGGGCTGGTGCCGCGCTGGGCGAAGGACCTCAAGGTCGGCTACCGGATGATCAACGCCAAGGCCGAGAACCTGACCACGAGCCGCGCCTACAGCCCCTTGGTCGGCAAGTTCCGCCACCGCTGCCTGATCCTCGCCGACGGCTTCTACGAGTGGATGCGGGCCGAGGATCCCAAGCAGCCACGCCAACCCTGGCGATTCACGGTCGACGGCGGGGCGCCGTTCGCCTTCGCCGGGATCTGCACCCGCAAGGAGTGGGACGAGGATGAGCGGGGCGTCGAGGACGGTTGGCTCTACAGCTGCACGATCGTCACCACGACGCCGAACGAGCTGGTCGCCAAGGTCCACGATCGGATGCC